>JBJTRF010000219.1:0-31637 GCA_046076025.1 Ilumatobacteraceae bacterium | reverse complement strand
CGGGGTGGTCGGGGTGGTCGTGCATGTGGTGCCTTTCTCTGTGTGCGGTGCTGGAGGTGATGGGAGTTGCGACTGGTGTCGAGCTGAGCGTCGGATGGGTCGGGCGGCGGCCGGCGGGCGAGCGCCGTGGCGCTGTGCTCTCGAGTTGTCGACGTACCGGCGGGCGTCGCGCGTGACGCGGCCGGCACCCGCTATGCGGCGAGCGTGAACGACGCCGACTCGAGCGCCAGCACCTGTCGGGCAGCCGCCCGCAGGGTGCCGCCGAGGCCGCCCCGGCCGACGACCAGGTCGGTGGGTACGCCGGCGCGGCGCAGTGCCGTGACCGGCTGGGCGAAGGCCCGCCCGTCGCCCGACACGAGCACGACGCTCGAGAACGACCCGACCACCCGCTCGGGAGCGAGGTGCTCGAGCAGTCGGTTGTCGGCGCCGTCGACGCCGCGTCCGAGCAAGACGTTGCGGGGCAGCACGCCCATCGCCGTGGTGAGCAGCGTGGGCCCGCAGCCCACCACCCACACGTCGCCGTCGCAACGGCCCACTATCTGGTGGATCACGGCCAGGGCCGTCCGGACATCGTCGGCGCTGGCCTCGGCGCCGCCGACGGCGTTCTCGATGTCGACGATCACCAGGCGGCGGCTGGTCGCCCGCCGGGCCGCCAGGTGCCGGGTGTGCCGGGCGCCGGGTGCGGTGCCTGTCGCCATGGTGGTCCTCCCTCCTTCGTGCCCCGACAGCTCACCTGTCGGGGTCGCTGTATGAGGAAGGAACGGACGACACGGCCCGACGCGTGACGCTCGGGCCGACCCGTGGGCACACCGCCGCCGGCGGCCGGAATCGGCCGGTGTCGGCGGAGCAACTGCGGCGACGTGGGGCAACGTGTTGCCCCCACTACTAGCCACTATTACACGGCACCCCCCGAGATAGGGAGTGACACCTGTCGCAGCGTGAGATTTTTCGCAGATCGGCGACCCGGCCGGCGCCGGCACGGCCGTCGACCGGCTCGGGCGGGCCGGCGGTCCCGGTCAGGGGGCGGGGAGTGCCTTGGAGAAGTCGCCGCGCAGGACGCTCTTCACGTGCCAGCAGGTGCTGCCGTACTCGAACCCGGGGCACGTGCACGTGGCGGTGCCGTTGTCGAGGGTGGCGGTGTAGCGCACCTTCGGGTTGCTGCTCGATGCGAAGCGGTACTCGGCGACACCCGACTCGATCTCGGTGCCGAACTGCTCGAGCAGCTGCAGCATCGTGCGCTGCAGGCCCATCGTGGGCGTCGTGGGCTCGGCAGTCTGACGCGAACTGCCTACCAGCAGCGGAGCCTTCTCGCCCGAGAGCGCGAGGTCGACCACGTCGTCGAGCATCGTCGAGTGCGTGACGCTGGCCGACTCGACAGTGGCCACCATCTCGGCCTTTGCCTCGAGCATTGCCGCCACGAACGAGTCGAGCGTGTCGGGGGCGTAGATGTAGGTGACGAACGCGGTGGCCGTCTGGCCGATGCGGTGGATGCGGTCCTCGGCCTGCCAGTGGTTGGCGGGCACCCAGTCGAGGTCGTTGAACACCACGTGCGTGCCCGCCGTGAGGGTGATGCCCACGCCGGCAGCCTGGATGTTGCCGACGAACACGCGCACGGAGTCGTCGGTCTGGAAGCGGTCGACCACCGCCTGGCGCTGCGTGGTGGATGTGCTGCCGGTGAGCGACACGGCTTGGTCGCCGAAGCGCTCGAGCATCGTGTCGACGACGCCGGTGTAGCCGGAGAAGACCACGACCTTCTGGCCGCTCTCGACGAGGTCGGTGACGAAGTCGGCGGTGGCACGTGCCTTCACGAGGGCGAGCTCGTGGCGGGCCTTGTTGATGAGGCCGAGGAAGGTGAACCAGGTGGATCCCTCGCGCGCCGGGTTGGCGGTGAGGTAGTCGAGGGCTCGCGTCTCGTAGCCCTTGATGCGCTGCACGGGCACGTCGACCGGCACCCAGCTGCGCACCTTCTCGGGAAGGTCGAGGGCCTCGCTCTTGGCGCGGCGCAGCATCACGCCGGCCACCACCATCGACAACTCGTCGAGGTTCGAGGCGCCATTCGAGTCGAGGCCGAAGCCGTTGTCGTAGGCGCCGCAGTAGCGGCGGGCGAACTTGTAGAAGCTGCGCGATGCCGGATGGCCGATCGCCTTCAGCAGCTGGAACAGGTCGCGCGGCCGGTTGGTCATCGGGGTGCCGGTGAGCAGGTAGACGCCGTCGGGCTCGCGGTCGCCGGCCAGCAGGGTCATGGCGTGCTTGGTGCGCGCCGATCGGTTCTTGATGTAGTGGGCCTCGTCGAGCACGACGACGGCGAACGGAAGGTCGGCGAGCTCGCTGGCGAACTTGCCGAGCCGGTCGTAGTTGACGATCGTCCACCGCGCATCGGCGCGCGGCGACTCCTTGGCGAGCACCTGCACGTCGGCACCGGGCTCGACCATGTGGATCTCGCGCTCCCAGTTCAGCTTCAGGGTGGCCGGGCACACGACGAGGAACGGGCCGTCGGGGCTTTGCTCGCGTGCGGCGACGATGGCGGTGCGTGTCTTGCCGAGGCCCATGTCGTCGGCGAGGATCGCCTTGCGGCGCGACAGCAGGAATGCCACGCCGCTGCACTGGTGGTTGTAGAGCGACGGGTAGTGCTGGCGGACGTGCTCGGCGGCGGCGACGAGGAAGTCGGCGCTGGCGGAGCTGGGCAGCGCGGCGGCGGTCGGCTCGGGCGTGGTGGTGCGGGATGTGCGACGTGTGCTCATGGGGTTCTCACGGACCGGCCGCCCGGCCGCGTGACGCCGTGACGGAGGAATTTCCCCAACGGGCGTCACGCGGCCGGAGTGACTCAGCGGTCGATGTCGAGGCCGTCGCAGTGGTCGGTCCACTCGTCGCGCAGGAAGCGCGTGAACTCGTAGTTGTGGTCGCTGAAGCGGTGCCACTGGCAGATCCAGTCGTATGCCGAGTCGGCGTCGTAGCCGAGGTACTTCATCGCCCAGGCGCGCAGCACCAGGGTGGTGCGGCTGCGGCCGCCGTGGCAGTGGACGATGACGCGGTGGCCCTGCCGGCGCCATGCCTCGACGGTCTCGACCGCATCGTGCACGACGGCGAACAGGTCGTCGTTGACGTCGGTGGGCTCGTCGATGACATAGTGGGCGCGGCGCACGGGCACGCCGGCGAGGGAGTCGCCGACGGCGCACAGCGAGTACACGGCAAACCCCGGGTCGGCCGTGGCGGCATCGATGGTGCCCTGCAGGTCGGCGGCGTGCACGTCGAGCTCGATGCCGTCGTGCCGCAGGTTGAACGGCCCGGCCGGGTTCTCGGGCTTGTGGTAGCTGATCGGTCCCTTGCCGCGGAGCCGGCGGGCGATGTTCTGCAGCCCGATCAGGTCGTAGCGCTGGTGGCCGTCGGGGGAGTCGACGGTGCCGTGCACGTAGGTGAGCCAGCGGCTGGGGATGCCCTGGATGCCGAACCGCGCCCCGGCGAGCGCTCCCGCCACGCAGGCCACGGTGTCGGTGTCGCCGCCGAGGTCGATGGCGGCCGTGATCGCGTCGTGGAACGTGCCGTGGTGGCGAAGTGCCCACACCGCCTGCGCGAGGCAGCCCCACACTGAGCCGTTGCTCGGGTCGCCGGGCTGGTTGGGCACCCAGTCGGGCGCCAGCATCACGGTGAACCGGGCGCGGTGCTCGGCGGGCACGTGGCCGAGGACGTCGTCGATCTCGGCGATCGGGTCGCGCCGCAGCACGGCGCGGCGGATGAGTTCGGCGGCGATGGCGGCGCCCCAGCCGGCAGCCGGGTCGTAATGGGTGATGGCGGCCTGCTCGACGGCGGCGGCCATCACGATGTCGGTCGCCTCGTTGTCGGGTGCGCCGAGGTAGGCGAGGGCGAGCGGGTAGACGCGCATCAGCGCGCCGTTGCTGGCGCTGCGCCCGACGTCGTGGTGAGCCGACTCGGCAGCGCCGACGCGCTCGTCGTGGTGGAGTGTGGCGCTCGTGATGATGCCGACGTCGGCTGCGCTGCGCGACCAGTGCTGCCAGCGACGCCACAGGTCGTCGGGGTCGATGCCGCCGCAGGCGATGATCGACTCGGCGAGGCACATCGCCATTTGCGAGTCGTCGGTGAACTCGCCGGGTGCCCAGCCGAAGCCGCCGCCACCCGTCATCTCGCCGGTGCCGCCCCACTCCGGCTGCGGGAACCTGGCCGAATAGGCACCGGCCGGCCCGAACTCGAACGGGGCGCCGAGCGCATCGCCGACGGCGGCGCCGGTGATGACGCCGAGGACTCGTTCGGCCGAGCGGTAGTCGAGGTCGTCGGCCGGCCACACGGGGTGCAGGACGGAGGGCTTGCTGACGGGGGACGTCGAGGTGGATTCGCTCATGTGGCTCCTTGTCGGGGTAGTGGTACGGGCGCAGTACGCACGCTCAGGCCGCGCGCGTGACGCCGCACTCGTGGAGGGCCTCGTTGACGATCCGCTCGAGCGCCCTGCTGAGCGGCCGGTTCGAGCGGCCCTCGCACTGCACGATGCGCCGGTGGCGGGGATCGACCTCGATGCAGCCGATGAGCTCGTCGTTGGCCCACATGCCGATGATCCATGCCGCGCCCTGGGCGACGACGTAGCCGTAGCTGCCGACGCAGTTGTCGAGGACGCGGCCCCACACGTCGAGCTCGCCGGCCGAGGTGGCGACGTCGAACACGACGCCGTGGTGGCGATGGCGGTGGATGCGCAGCAGGGCGTCGGGAATGCGCCACTGCAGGTCGGGAAGGTCGACGTCGCCGAACGGGTCGTCGGGCGCGTCGCCGGTGGGGTTGGCGCCGGCAGCGCGTGCAGGAGGTGCTGCTGGAACCTCGTCGTCGACGGGCACGGCGTGGAGTTGGTCGCGCAGTGCCTCGAGCGCTGCCGCCTGGTGATTGGGCACCGCACCGCGGGCACGCCGTGCGGCGGTGGCGCGAGGCGCGCGCGGTGCGGCGGGCTCTGCCGGCGTGGTGGCGATGACGGGGACGTGCCGGCCGCACAGCGCCGTGAGATCGGCAAGCCGCACGGGCAGCGGCGGCTCGACGCGGTCGCGCACCCACTGCAACTGGGTGAGGGCGGTGACGAGATCGGCGATGCGGTGGTGGGCGAGGGCGTCGATGAGCAGCGCGGCGCGGCGATCGCGGGGCCAGATCGCGAGTGCCGAGCGAATGGCGGTGACGTCGTCGACCGAGGCCACGACGCGCTCGGCATCGAGGTCGAAGGGTTGCGTGGCGAGCAGGTTGGCGAGCTCGTCGGCGCTGAGCGCGCAGTCGGCGGCGACAGCGAGGGTGAGCGCGTCGAAGCTTGGCGCGCTGTCGGGGTCGCCGTGCTGCAGGCTGGCGGCGAGCGTGCGCACGAGCCGGCGGTGCGGCCGCTCGACCAGCGTGGCCGCAGCCTCGGCTGCGGAGGACGAGCGCAGTACCGGCACCGCCCAGCGGGGCACCTCGCGCAGCGGGGCCCGCCTGGCGCCGTACAGGGGCTCGAGCAGCGGATGGGTGACGGCGCCGATGACGGACAGCAGCAGGCGATCGGCGGGAATGCTGCCGTCGAACGCGCACCACTGGAGGCCGCCGTGCCACTCGGCCAGCACGCGCGCCACGGCGAGACGCCAGCGGTTGGGATCCAGCGCGAGCTCGCGTGCCTCGTGGTCGAGGGCGAGCAGCACGGCACCCGGCTGGATGGTGACGTCGACGGGAATGCGGCCTCCGCAATAGCAGAGGCTGCTGGTGACGTGGCCGCCGGGGCGGTCGAAGCGCAGTGCGATGTCGTGCAGCTCGGACGAGATGGTGAGACGCGCCACGCCGCCGGCGTCGGTGGTGGTGGCGGTGAGGCTGGCGCCGAGGTCGATGGTGGCGGACGTCATCGTCGCGAATCAAACATATGTTCCCTGTGGACGGCAAGGGGTGCGTCCTGTGGACGACCTACACCGTTCGGACAGCCGACCTGGGCGGGCGGTCGGGGAGTGAAATGGCGCGAACCGGCGCAGATCAGCGGTCGGGGGGCCGGAGGCGCACGAACACCCGGTGGTCGCCGTTGGCGTTGCCGTCGATCGGCTCCCAGCGGGCGTCCCACACCTCGCCCGCCATGATGCCGCGCACCCGCTGATTGGCCGGCGCGCGGCGATGGGCGTTGCTGATGTCGGACGCGATCTGCTGGGCCGTCGCCCGCGTGTAGCGACGCAGCACCTCGGTCCAGTCGCCGGTGCGCCGCGCCTCGCCAAAGGTGCGCGTCCAGAACGTGTTGCGCGGTGTCTGAGGATCGTCGGCGGGGGTTGCTGTCACGGGGCTCCTCGGCGGTGGGGGTGACCTCCGGAGGAACGAACGCAGGGCCGTGGCGCGTGATGGGGGCGGGTTGCCCGGTCGCTGGTGGCTCAGTCGTCGGTGTCGACGTCGGCGCCGGCATCGCCCGACACGTCGTCGGCGAGGGGCGACTGGCGGCCGCGCACCCTGGCGCGGATCGTGTCGACGCGCTGGCGGTCGAGATCGGCGGCGAGCGAGTTGAACGTGAGCAGGGCGCTCTGCCAGTGGCGTCGGTCGTCGACTTCGGTGAGCGCCCGCCAGAGCATCGATCGAGACGAGGTGTCGAGCGGCAGGGCATGGCGGGCGGCACGCCGTGCGGCGGCGGACGTGCCGGGCGACGTGGTGCCGGGCGTCTCGCGCAGCACGGCGGCGAGCTCGTGGGCGAGGTGGACCAGTTCGTTGGTGCGCCGGGCCTCGACGTGCTCGGGGAGGCGGGCGATGACGGCAGCGACCTCGTCGATGGCGGCGGCGAGTGCACCGGCCTGCGACCGCTCGGCCGGGGTGGGTGGCGGCGGCTCGGCGGCGGTGGCGCCGGCGCTCGACTGGAGCAGCTGGTCGATGGTGAGCAGCGCCGTGGTGTCGGCCTTCACCTTGAGCCGCTCGATGATCGTGGCCCCTGGTCGGAGGGCGGCGGTGCCCGATGCGATCACCTGTCGGGCCAGCACACGCACCTCTGCGGGCAGCAGTGACAGCGGCGGGCCGTCGGGACGGGCGGCAGCGTGGAGCACCTGGAACGACGAGAGCACGAGGCCGTCGGCGACCGTGCACTGCCGCCACTCGAAGTAGGTGTCGGCGTCGAGGTTCTCGGTGATCGGTTGGTCTGCAGCGAGCGTGCCCAGCTCGATATCGCCACTGAGCACGTCGCTGGCAGGTCGGTAGCGCAGGTGGACCTGCGCGAGACGCGGGCTCACTGTCGTCGGGCGACGTGAGCGACCCAGGCGGCGGCAAGCCGGGCGGGGCGGGTGGCGTGCATCGCGACCATCTGCCCATTCTCCACCTTCTGGCGGTTGGTTTGCACGCGCATCCGGGAGGAAGAGACCTTCTTGCTGAGGGTCTCGCGGGCGATGCCGCGTTCGCGGGCGATGTCGCTGACGCGATGATGGAGGCCGTCGATGCGGTGGAGCAGGGTGCGCTCGTCGGCGGGAATGCCATCGAGGACACGCTGCAGCAGGCGGACCGCGTCGACGTGCTCGGCGACGAGTTCGTCGATCGGCGCATCGTCGGCCGCCCAGTGGTCGAACAGCGACTCGCCGCCCGACTGCATGGGCGCATCGGCGTAGTGCCACGTGCGGCCTGGCTCGATGGTGCCGTCGGGGCGGTGGAAGAGCCGAGCGCCCCTGCATTGCTGCACGCGCTCGCAGCGGTCGTGGTCGATGAGCGCGTGCCGGGCGACCATGCGGGCGTATGCCACGGGGTCGGGATGGCGGGCGATCAGCTGGTGCTGGCGGGCGGACGGCATCTCGAGGAAGGCGAGCACGACGCGCATGGCCACGTCGTCGGCGTCGGGCCGGCGGCGCAACTGGCGCGACACGGCGCGCATGACGCCGGTGACCCAGAGCGCCGTGGTGTCGGCGGGGGGCGTGGTGCAGCGGCGGGGCGAGGACATGGGCGTGGGTGAGGATGAGTGCATGGCGGGCTCCTGTGAGGGTGAGCGATCGGACGCGGTGAACATCGGACTGTCACCCTCGCGGAGGGGTGTCACAGGGTGGTTCCCGGGGTGTCGCCCGGATCGGAGTCGGCCGGTCCGGTCGAGCCGGGGTCGGAGGGTCCGGCACCGGACGGGCCGGTGCTCGACGGGCCGGTGCTCCGGTCGGGCCGGCGGCGGGCTGCCGTCTGGGTGTCCCACTGCGAGTCGTATGTCGACAGGCGCTTGCCGCCGCGCGTCCGGCTGTTGGTCCAGAGCCGCTTGCTCATCGCCGGGTCGAAGCCGCTCTGGGCGATCTCGTCGGCCGATGCCGACAGCAGCTCGGCGTCCTGGTCGAGCCCGAGCGACCGCAACTGGTCGGCGCAGGCACGCAGGCGGCTGACGGCGTCGTCGAAGCGGCCCTGCTGGGCCAGGTCGCGGGCCTCGCGCTCGGCGTCGGCGGCATCGAGCTGTGCCAACTGGGCGACGACTCGGGGATCGAAGGTGGCCACGCGGGTCTCGTCGGCCTCGCCGCCGGTAACGACGATCGGCACGTCGATGCTGTGCATCGCGATGGCGCCCACGACGGAGGTCCAGCGGATGGTCATCGTGGCGACGTCGACGGGGCCAGTATCGCGCAGTGGGCGGAGGCTGAACTCGACCATGAGACGGCGGGTCTCCTCGCTGTAGACGTCGCCGATCTGCGCCGTGATGCGGCCGTCGGGACGGTGCTGCACGACGTAGTTGTTGCGTACCCGGACGGCGGCCACGTCGGCGGTGGGGATGATCTCGACGCTGACGTTCTGCGCGGCGACGGTGGCGAGGCCCTGGAACTCGGCGCGGAAGACGGCGCCGGCATCGTCGGCCGATGCACAGAAGTACTCGTTGCCGCGACCGGCGTCGGCGAGGGTGGCGAGCAGCACCTCGTCGTAGCCGTTGGCGAACCCGATGAACGACGAGGTGATGCTGGGGTTGCTGTCGCTGCGGACCATGGCGGCCAGGTCGGCCGGGCCGGTGACGCCCTTGTTGGCGTGGCCGTCGGTGAGCAGCACGATGCGCTGCACGGCCTCGGGGCGGCCGCTGGTGGCCAGGATCTCGGCCGCCTTCAGCCAGCCGCCGGAGAGATTGGTGGAGCCCCGCGAGGTGATGCCGCGCACTGCCCGCACTGCGGAGTTCGAGTCGTGGGCGGCGAGGGGCAGCACGACCTCGACGACATCGTCGAAGGCGACGACCGCGATGCGGTCGGCAGGCGTGGCGATGCGCAGCAGGTCGGAGACGGCAGCGATGACCGCCCGGAGCGGGTCGCCGGCCATCGAGCCCGAGCGGTCGATGACGGTGACGATGTCGAGCGGGGCGCGTGCCTCGGTGGCTGCGGCCGCTGCCGTCATCTCAAGCAGGGCGTTGACGATCTCGTTGTGGCGGACGGTGACGACATTGCGGTCGAAGGCGAGTGAGGGGATCATCTGGGGGGCTGTCCTTTGCTGACCCGGAGGGGGTCGTCGGCGGTGTGACAGCCACCAGACGCACCGATCGGCACGTCGCGTGACATGGCCCAGAAATGCATTGCTTGAGTCAGTTCATTGACCCGAAATCTGTCGCCGCCCGACATGCATTGCCGACATTACGGCCTGCAATACGGTCAAGTGTCGGACAGTCACTCGGCGGCGCTCTTTGCCCATTCGGGCACCTTGCGTCCTGCACGTGACCGTCGCCGCGAATCGCTCGAAATCGGGGGCGGTTGTACGCCGTATTGTGTGGGAATGGGCTTCTCGTATCGCAAGCGGCTGAGGACGGGCAGGAACAGCTGGATCAACCTGTCGAAGAGCGGGCCGAGCGTCACGTTCCGCAAGGGCCCGTTCAGCATCAACTCGCGCGGCCGGGTGACCACCCGGTTGGCCCCTGGGCTGTCGTACCGCGGCGGGTGCGCGATGGTGCTGGTGTTGCCGCTGGCGGTGCTGGCGGCGGCGGCGCTCGCTGCGACTCGCTGGTAGGCGGGAGCGTTCATCGTCTGCGGTGACGCCGCGAGGCCGAGCCGGTACCGTGCGGGGCGTGGTGAGCAAGGGGTTCTGCACGCGGACAGTGAGCCGCCGGCTAGTGCTCGCAGCACGTCGTAACGGGCCGACGTTGCGGCCGAAGCGAGCGCGCAATGGCGAGGTGCTGGCGGCGGTCGTGCTCGCCACGGCGATGTTCTCCGGCGGCGCGCACGCGATGCAGGGATTGCCGGGCACGTCGCGTGCATCGGCCGAGCCGGTTGCCGCCGGTGCATCGGGTGCCGTTACCAAGGCACTCATGGCGTCCGGTCTCACCGGCGAACTCGACGCACCGCCGCGACGGGGCGGGAGGTTCGATGCGCCGATGGGGCCCGGCGAGCACCGCTACATCGTGCGCACTGATGGCACTGGCGCCCTCGACCGCGTTGCGGCCCGACTGGGGCCGATGTCGGTGACGGCGGTCGATCGGTTCGAGCGGGTGCTCACCGCCCTGGTGGTGCAGGCCACTCCCGAGCGGGCGGCTGCGCTGGGGCGGATGCCTGGGGTGGTGTCGGTGAGCCGCGAGGTGCCGATGCGCGCGGCCGCAATGTCGCCGTTGGCGCCGGACGGCATCTCGGTCGGTGCGCAGGGCTCGCAGACCTTTCCGGCCGGCACGGGCTTCTGGGGGCTCGACCGCGTCGACCAGCGCTCGAGCAGCCTCAACAACCGCTTCGACTACGCGAATGCGGGCGTCGGCGTGCTGGTGTACGTGGTCGACACGGGTCTGCGCGTCTCGCACGAGGAGTTCAAGGGCCGCGTCAGCACCGGACGCAGCTACTTCGTGCCGTTCCCCGGCGACTCGAGCGGCATCGGCGACTGCAGCGGACACGGCACCGGCATGGCCGGCGTGGTGGGCGGCACGTCGGCCGGCGTGGCGAAGGGCGTGACGCTGGCGGCGGTGAAGGTGCTCGACTGCAGCGGCAACGGCAGCGACGCCACGGTGATGGCGGGACTCGACCATGTGCTCGCCAGTCGTCCCGCCGGCGTGCCGGTGGTGGTGAACATGAGCCTTGGTGGGACGCTGTCGGCGCCGCTGAACGCGGCGGTGAAGGCGGTGGTGGATGCCGGCATCACCGTGGTGGTGGCCTCGGGCAACACGTTCTCGGGTGGTGAGCCGGCCTGCAACTTCAGCCCGGGGTCGACCCCGTCGGCGATCACGGTGGGCGCCACCGATCGCAGCGAGACCGAGGCGTCGTTCTCGAACTTCGGGCCGTGCGTCGACATCCTTGCCCCCGGCGTGGGCGTGCGGATGCCGTATCCGTTCGCGTCGTCGGCAAACCAGACGCCGAGCGACATCACCTTCGTGAACCGCGACGGCACGTCGATCGCTGCGCCGTTCGTGTCGGGTGCGGCCGCGCTGGTGCTGCAGCGGAATCCGTCGATGACGCCGGCACAGGTGTGGTCGAGCCTGCAGGGCTCGGCGACGCTGAACGCGATCACCGAGCGCACCACCTACGGCGGCGGCACGCTGTCGCTGGCGGTGAGGACGCCCGACCGACTGCTGTTCGTCGAGCAGGTTGCTGCCGCGCCGCCGGGTGTCGACGGCATGAATCCGTTTGCGGCGCCGGTGCGATTCGTCGACACGCGGGCAACCACGAATGGCACGAACTATCGCGGCGCGCTCGAGCAGGCCGACGAGGCGACGTCGATGGCATCGGGCGAGGTGCGCCGCTATCCGATGGTGGGCGTGCGCGGAATCCCCGAGGACGCGACGGTGATGCTGAACGTGGTGGCCGTGGCTACCACGTCGCCTGGCACGAGCACTGGGTTTCTCACCGTGTGGCCGTGCGCGTCGACTGCGACATCGAGGCCGACGGTGTCGTTCTTGAACTACTCGCAGGGGCGCACGATCGCCAACGGGGGGATGGTGGGCATCGGGCCAGAGGGCGGGCTCTGCGTCTTCGCCGCGCTGCGCACGCACCTGGTCATCGATGTCACCGGGTGGCTGCCGCCCGGCGACACGGTGACGAGCCTGTCACCGCCGCTGCGATTGCTCGACACTCGCCCGACGCTGACCGGCACTGATCGACGCGGTGCCCTCGAGAGCTCCGTCGACGAGTCGGCCCCGTACTCGGCAGGGACGGTGCGGCGCTATGTGCTGAGCGGCGCCGGATCGCTGCCGGCCTCCGGGATGCGGGCCGTGGCGCTCAATGTCACCGCCGTGTCGGCTGGGACATCATCGGCGGCGGGCGAGCTGGCCGTGTATCCCTGCGACTCGCCCGACGACGCATGGCCGCCGACGACCACGGTGACGTATCCGGCGGGTGGCACGGTTGCCACCGGCACCGTCGCGGTGCTGTCGACAGACGGCGGCGTCTGCGTGCGCTCGACCGGCGCGACCCACATGGTGCTCGACGCCGCGGCGTGGCTGGCCGACGGTGCCGGCTTCGACGCGTTCGCGGCCCCGTCGCTGCCGGTTCGGCTGCTCGACACGCGTGCCGGCGTGATGGGTTCGCTCGAGTTGGTCGACCGGACGACGCCGCTGCCGGCGCAGGCCAGCGGGGGCACCGAGTTCGTGATCGACGGCGTGGGCGGCCTACCGCTTGCGGGGGTGATGGGCTCGGCGGCGCTGACGCTGACCGTGCGGTCGCCGGCGGCCAACGGGTACGTCATCGTGTGGTCGTGTGCCAGCGGATCGACGCCGGCGCCGACGGCATCGGTGCTGAACTTCCGTGCCGGGGTGTCGATCTCGAACGTGGTCGTCACCGCCGTCGACAACTCGGCTGGCACGCCGGGCGGCATCTGCGTGCAGGTGTCGTCGTCGGTGCACGTGTCGATCGACGTCACGGGATGGTTCCTCCGCTCGCCGCCGTGATTGGCGCGCAGCGTTGATGGATGCATCGCTTCACACGAGTGTGTCGTGGCGCACACCTGTGTCGCATGTGACGCGATGTGCCGGATGATGGCGTGCCAAGCCGTGCGTGAGCCAGTGATGTCTGAGAAGATGCGAGCACCATGAGGGCAGGGCGCGCATGAGGGTTTTGGTGGTCGGCGGCGGCGGCCATGCGAAGGTGTGCATCGAGTCACTGCGCGACTGCGGGCACGAGGTAGTGGGTGCGCTGACGCTCGACGGTGCACCAGCAGATGTGCTGGGCGTGCCGGTGATCGGCACCGACGACGACCTCGGCGCGCACATGTCGTCGTGCGGCGCAGAGGCGGTGTTCGTCGCCGTCGGCGACAACGAGTCGCGCCGCGGGCTGATCGAGCGCGTGGCATCCGGCGGGTGGGTGCTAGTGAGCGCCGTGAGCCGGCATGCGATGGTGAGCCCGTCCGTGCAGCTGGGCGAAGGCGTGGCCGTGATGGCTGGTGCCGTGGTGAATGCCGACACCCTGCTGGCGCGCGGCGCCATCGTGAACTCTCGGGCCAGCGTCGACCACGACTGTGCCGTGGGCGACTGCGCCCACGTGGCGCCGGGTGCCGTGGTGTGCGGCAGCGTGGTGATCGGCGATGGCGCCCTGGTGGGCGTGGGGGCGAAGGTGCTGCCGAATCGACGCATCGGGGCGGGTGCGGTGGTGGGCGGCGGGGCACTGGTGGCCGACGACGTCGCGGCGTCGGCGACGGTGGTGGGAGTTCCGGCCCGCGACATCGAGAAGGGAGCGCGGTGATGCCCACGGCGGGGGCGATCAGCGGTGTCGCAGGTTCGAGCGACGCGACGAGGAGGGCGGTCTCGGCGGCAGCGGGCATGGCGGTGCTCGTGGTGCTGTCGCCGGTGCTGCTGGCGGTTTCGGTGGCGGTGCGCCTGACGATGGGCCGCGGCGTGCTGTTTCGACAGGAGCGGCTGGGGCGTGGCGGCACGCCGTTCGAGCTGCTGAAGTTCAGGACGATGCGGCATGCGCCGCCGGGTCGCGACGGCGCCGAGCACGACGGCGAGCGACTCACGCGCGTCGGCGCGTTCCTGCGCTCGACGAGCCTGGACGAGTTGCCGTCGATGTGGAACCTGGTGCGCGGCGACATGGTGCTGGTGGGCCCGCGGCCGCTGCCGGTGCACTACTGGGATCGCTTCCGCGGCGACGAGTACCGGCGCTTTGAGGTGATGCCGGGGCTGACCGGCCTGGCGCAGGTGGCCGGCCGCAACGCGGTCGACTGGCCGCAGCGCCTGGCGCTCGACGTGCGCTATGTCGACGAGCGCACGCTGCTGGGCGACCTGGTGATCATCCTGCGGACGGTGCCGATGGTGCTGCGCCGTCGCGGCGTGAGCGCCGACGGCACGGTGACGATGCACCCACTGCCGGCCGACCGTCCGCCGGCACCTGTCGACTGAGCCTCGGCGCGAGGGGCCTCCGGCGAGGCCGGTCAGGAGCGACGGGTGCCGCGATAGGTGTCGAGCGTGCGGTCGATGACGCGCTGCTGGTCGAACTCGGCGGAGGCGGCGGCGATGGCGGCAGCGCCGAGCGCGGGCCAGCGATGCCGTTGCTGGATGAGGCTGGCGATGGCCTCGGCGATGCTGTCGGGCGACCGCACCGGGATGAGCAGGCCGGTGCGCTCGTGGTGCACCACCTGTCGGTTGCCGCGGATGTCGGTGGCGATGGTGGGCAGTCCCATCGCCGCTGCCTCCATCGCGCTGCGCGGGAAGCCCTCGCGCCAGCTGGCGGTGAGGTAGAGGTCCATCGCCGAGTAGCACTCGGGCATGTCGTCGCGCCGGCCGGCGAACACGACGCCGTCGTCGTCGGCGCGGTCGATGAGCGTGTCGTCGACGGCATCCGACTTGCCGTGGTCGGCAGGCCCGATGACGACGATGCGCGCCGAGACGCCCCGGCTGCGCAGCAGGTGCGCCGCCTCGAGCACCTCGACGATGCCCTTCTCGCGCACGAGCCGGCCGACGAGGCCGACGACGATCTCGTCGGTGCCGACCCGCCACTGCGCCCGGAGTGCGGCGCGAGCACCGGGGTCGACGGCATGGGGTGCGAATCGGGTGAGGTCGATGCCGTTGCCGAGTAGGCGCACGCGCCGGCGTGGCACTCGCAGGCGGCGCACGAGCGTGTCGACGTCCTCGGGGCTCTGGACCAGTTCGACGTGGCTGAATGCAGCGGCGAGGCGCTCGGCTGCATAGACGGGGAGCCGTCGCTGCCAGCGGTCGCCCGGCTGGGCATAGAGGCCGTGCTGGGTGTTCACCACGAGTGGCACGCCGGCGAGCCGGCCGACAATGCGGCCGATGATGCCGGGCTTGGGGTTGTGGGTGTGAAGGATGTCGGGCCGCTCGCGGCGGAGGGCCCGCCACACCTGCACGGCGGCGCGCACGTCGTCGAGCGGATTGGTCGACCGGGTGAACGCAGGCACGGCCACATGGCGGATGCCTGCCGCCTCGAGCGCGGCGACATGGCTGCCGGGCGCCGACATGCCGACGACGTCGTAGCCGGCATCGGCGAAGGCGCGCAGCTGCGGCGCGAGCAGCCAGTCGATGCTCATGTCGGTGGTGGTGAGGTGCACGAGCAGGGGTCGTTCGCGTTGCGGCCGTCGCCCTGGCCGCTGGCGTTGCGCGCTGGGCGTCACTGCGTCTGGCCCCGGTACGTCCAGCGCGCAGCGAGGTCGCGCAGCGTGCCCTCGAGGCGCATGCCGCCGGCGGCCTTGGCAGCGAAGTGCGCGGCAGTGTCGCTGCGCTGCACGGGCGTGCGCCACAGTCGGTGCAGGTCGGTGGTCGCTGGCCGGTTGGGCCGGTTGCGGGCGAGGGCGGCGCTGGCGAACCGGGCGCGCACCGCTGCCTCGGTGGCCGTCGAGCCGAGCACCGCCTTCGGATAGGCGAAGTGCCGCGGCGCAGTGCCGATGTGCTGGGCGATGAGGTCGATCGAGCGGTCGAGGTCGTCGGTGACGGTGGCGTGGTCGGCACGGTCGAGCAGCCAGTGCGAGTGCGTGTGCGACCCGATGGTGACGAGCCCCGTGCTGGCGGCATCGCGGAGCGACTGCCACGAGGCGGGTGGCGCGCCCCATGGGAAGGCGGTGCCGGTGTCGACGAAGTGCGTGGCGACATAGAGCGTGGCGGGCAGGCCGGCAGCGACGAGTGCCGGCACGGCGTGCTCGGCGAAGTCGGTGGTGCCGTCGTCGAAGGTGATCACCACCTGCGGCCGCCGAGAGGCGGTGGAGCCGGCCGTCGACGATGTACGTGGCGACAGCGCACGTGGCGACGGGGCGCCGGGCGACAGGTGGTCGGTCGACAGCGCGCCGGTCGACAGCGCGGTGACGGCATCGTCGAGCGGGAGCACGTCGGCGTGCGCGGCGAGGTAGTCGAGCTGGGCGCGGAACACGGCGAGGTCGAGGTCGACCTCGCTGCCGGAGTCGCTGCCGACGCGGTGGTAGATGAGTATGGTGATGCCGCCGCTGCGGGCGAGCACCCGGTCGGCGGCGAGGCTGAGTGCCTTCACGGCGCGCCGGGCGGTGGAGCGCCGGCCGCCCGCCGGCGCTGCGGTGTGGGTCATCGGGCGAGGGCCTCGGCGATGCGCCGGGTGAGCTGGTCGATCGACGCGAAGCTGTCGGCCCAGGTGCCGCGGTCGCGACCGGTGGGGTCGGCCACCTCGCCGACAGTGGGGTCGTCGAAGTAGTCGAGCCCTGCGCTGCGACCGTCGTTGAGGCGGTGCACCCACTGCTCGACCGTGTCGCCGCAGCGAGGGCCTGCCGTGCCGGCGCGGCGGGCGAGTTCGGGCAGCGTGAAGGTGCGCGCGAACGCAGAGGGCCACTGGCCGGCGATCTCGATGACGTGTGCGTGCTCGGCGGTGATGACGAGGTGGGCGTCGGCGACGATGCGCTCGTCGAGCGGGCGTCCGCGGTGGCCGCGCACGTCGATGCTGCGCTGGGCGAGCAGGTCGATGGTGGACTGCATCGGCGCACCGCCGCCCGCGCGGGTGCCGGCTCCGGTGATGCGGGCCCGTACGCCTTCCCGCTGGAGGTGCTCGCCGAGCAGCGCCGCCATCAGCACCGAGCGGGTCTGGTTGTACGTGCACACGCAGAGGATGTCCACCGTTGCGTCCACGCCGAGGCGAGTGTACCCCTGCCGTTGGACCGGGTGCCCGGGTCGACCGGCGGATCGCCGCGCTGGTGCGGGGTGTCACACTTGGTGCGTGGGTCGGACACCGGGCGCGTCGCGTGTGCCGGCATTGTTCTGCGTGCCGGGCGCGGCGCCGCTGCTGCTCGGGTGCACGCTGTTCGCCGTCTACTGCTGCGTGCCCGAGACGAGCCATCTGCCCTGGGTGGCGCTGGCGGTGGCGGCGCTCGCTGCGCTCGAGTACGGCGGGCATGGGCTGATGCCGTGGTGGACGGCGAGCGTGGCGGTGCTGGTGGCGTGGGGCGGCTGGCACGGAGGGCACTACCGATCGAGTGCGCTCGTTGGCGCCGTGTTCGCGTGGTGGCCGTGGGTGCTGGTGTGGATCGTGCACCTCGTGGCGCGCGCTGCGGGCGGGCGTGCCTCGGTGCGGGCTGGGGCGGTGACGGCCGCAACGGGCATGGTGGCGGCGATCGTCGTGGCGCGTACCGGCGCGCTGGCGCGCACGCTGTCGCCAGCGGTGATCGCCGTGGTGGTCGCCGTGGTGGCGACCCTGCCGGTGGTGGCCGGCGCGCTGGCGGCTGAGCATGCGGTGTGGCACCGGCTCCATCCACGGCTGCGCCGCAGCGTTGCGGACCGAGCCGCCGGTCGAGGTGCCGAGCACCGATCGTGGATCGAGCACCCCCGACAGGGCGAGGCGTCGCCCCCGACCTGACACTGGCCTGCGCCGTAACCCAGCACGTGTCAAGATAACTTGATGGCGTGGATCCGGTCATCCTCGCCAGCGTCAGGAAGCACGGCGTGGGCGATGAGGACATGCTCCACGCATATCAACATCCAATTCGAGTGCTGCGACTTGACGACCTGACGATGCTGATCGGCCCTGACCGAGCAGCGCGGCTCCTGGAAGTCGGCGTGAGCACCGCTGAGGGAGTCGAGTTCTCGTCCACGCCATGCCGGCACGACCAAGGTTCATCAGGTGATCGTTATGCCCAGGTCAATTCAAGAAGTCATCGACCACGCCGACGAGCTGGCCCAGCGCTTCGAGAATCTCGAACCAGCGGCAGCTGAGGAGATTCCTGTCGAGGAGTACGTGCTCCAACGAGCAGTCGTGATGCGTGCTCGAAGCGAACAGCAGTTACTGGACGCCGTGGCGCAGGCGCGGGCGAAGGGCCTGACGTGGCAGAAGATCGGGGCGTTGATCGGCACCTCGGCTCAGGCCGCTCAGCAGCGCTACGGAGCGGCACTCGAATCGATCCGACAGGGTGCTGAGGCCGACGGCAGCGACGCGCGCGGCCGACAGCGGTGGGATGCTGGCAGTCGAGCATGCGGTGTTGCACTGGCTCCATCCGCGGCTCGGCGGCAGCGCCGCAGCGTGGCGGGCTTAGCCGCGGATGATGCCGGCGAGGGTGGTGGGCGCGATCAGGAGGCGACCGTCGACGTCGACTGACACGGTGACGGGGCGCACGAGCGGCGGATTGCGGACGGTGATGCGGTAGGGATCGTCGGCACCGATGCGGCCGCGTGTCTCGACCACCACCTCGACGGTGTCGCCGGGAGCGATGTCGAGCTGGCGCGACACCATCCACCAGCCGAGTTCGACCGTGCGCCGAGCGCCCTCGTCACCGCCGTCGACCAGCACTCGTGTGGGCGGCAGCGCCGTGTAGACGCTGAGCCACGTGCGGTTGGTGCCGGCGGGTAGGCCGAGCTCGTTGCCGATGATGCCGCTGCCCCAGCCGGTGGTGGGCGAGGTGTTGGTGAGCGTGATGGTGAGGGTGCCCTCGAAGGTGCCGCGCTGGCGGTCGATCTGCACGCAGTAGTCGGCGGTGCCGTCGAGGTAGTAGTCGATCTTGTTGCCCGTGGCGTTGGTGAGCGTGAACGTGAAGCCGTCGCCGAACGCGCCGTCCGCGAAATCGCTGACGGCCGGCGCACCCTGGGCGTCGAGTGGGTCGCCCACTGCGGGCAGCTCGCCGGCGATGCCGAGTCGGCTGAGCACCTGCTGCTCGTCGTCGCGGGTGGCCCACGCGGCTAGGCGACCCTCGCGGGTCATCGGGCTCATCAGCTCGGCGATCTGCGGCGGTGCCGGGAAGGTGGCGTCGAGCAGGGCGTCGAACGTGGTGCGGGCGACGGCTTCGAGCGCGTCGCGTCGCAGGTCCTGGTTGGCGATGCGGTACTGGTCGAGCAGCAGGTACTGCGCCGCGTTGCCGGCGTCGAGCACGAGGGCGGGCCCGCTCGCTGTGCCGCCGTTGCCGCCGCCGGTGCCGGTTGCGGGCTGGTCGATCGTGATGGGGCCGGTGATCGCCATCAGGCGGGCCACGGCGTAGACGTCGAGCATCATCACGCCGTCGAGGTCGGTGCCGCCGCTCTGCGGGAACAGCTCGGCGATCGTCGCGGCAACCGTGGGGAAGTGCGGTGACGTGGTGATGTTCGACCAAGCGGCGGGGCCGATGCGGCGCTGCTGCTGGTCGGCGTAGATGAACGTGCCGTAGTTGGCGACGTAGTCGTCGACGACGCCGGTGAGGGTGCGCGGCTGGCCGGCGCCGGCCTGGTTGAGCTCGAGCGTGTTGCCGAAGCGCGTCAATTCGATGAGGCCGTCGTCGATGGTGAGCAGCGCCCAGCTGCCCATGTAGCCGCCGCTCGCACGCGCCTCGACGGGAGTGGTGAAGGCCACGAACCAGCGTCGAGGGCCATCGGCGCCGAGCATCTCGGGGGCGAGCTCGACGGCGGCGACCGCATTGTCGGTGCCGCGTCGCTGGGCCGATACCTCGGTGCGCAGCCGGTCGAGACGGTCGCCGACGGCGTAGACGAGCCAGCGGCTGTCGGCCGCGGCGAGCGTGTCGTCGAGGGCACCCACGGCATCGGCGAGATCGCGCAGCGGTGCCTCGAGGGCGCGGACGGCATCGATGTCGATGCGGCCGTCGACGGGCGACAGCGACTGGTAGTCGACGATGCGCAGCATGTCGGCGATGCGCGCCGCAGCGACGGCACCGTCGTCGGCGACATCGGCAGCCGCGTTGCGGTGCTGGGCGACGACGGGCACGAGACGTGCCGGTTGCGCCCACGGGCGGCCGAGTTCGACGCCGGCTCCTCGCAGGCTGCCTGCTGCGTCGGCGAAGTGGTCGGCGGCACCGAGCAGGTCGCCACTGCGGAACTTCTCGAGCCCGGCGCGGGCGGCGCGGTTTCCGGCGCGCAGCGGATCCTCGGCGCGGACGGTGGCGGCGACGAGGCCGACGAGCGCGACGACGAGCGCGACGGCGGCACCCCCGATGATGCGCCACATGATGCGGCGTTGGCGGTGGGTGTGGCGGCGGAATCCGAAGCCGGCGACGGTGAGCACGATGCCGAGGCCGATGAGGCTGGTGAGGCCGAAGGGGTTCCACGGGCCTATGCCGTCGAGCCGGGCGGCGATGATGGCGATGGTGCCGGCGATGGCGGCGCGCTCGAGCGGCTTGGACTCGCGTTGCAGGCCCAGCCATGCGCAGGCGGCGACGACGACGGCGGCGAGGGCCGTGAGCCACCACGACGGTGCGACGACGGCGAGTACCGCGGCGCCGATGGCAGCAGCCCACCAGTGCACGGCGGCCGAGGCCCAGACGCATGCGGTGACGCCGGCCACGACGATGAGGGCATCGATGGCGCCGTGGCCGGTGGGGTGGAGGCCGCCGAGCGCAGTGAGCACCCCGGCGACGACGCCGATGCCGAGCACGCCGGCGGCCGCGGGCCCCTCGATGGTGATGCGCATCCGCCGCATGGCAGCAGTGACGCTACCCCTCGGGGGCGACGCGACCGGTGGGATGGGTCGTGGTGCTGGTCGTGGTGCCGGGCGTGGTGCCGGTCGTCGTGCTGGTGGCGCGCTGACCGGCGACAGCGCAGGGCGATGGGATACACTCGGCTCACGATTCGGCGGAAGGAGTCGGCAATGCGCAGAGTTCGACGGATGTGGGCGTCACTCGCCCTCGCAGCGGCCGCCGCAGCGGGCGCACTCTCGATGGCGGCGCCGGCCGCGGCGGGCACCTACCCGCCACCGCCCGACGATGTCGTGATCGAGTGGCCCACCAATGACAATGGCGAGGGCTTCATCGAGCCCGGTCAGCCGTTCACCGCGATCCTGTGCTGCTTCACCCCCGGCTCCGAGGTGTACATCACCATCGACACCGGTACTGAGGCGCTGATCACGCTCGGGCCGTTCATCGTGGCGGCCGACGGCACCGTTGCGGTCGACTTCCCGCCGCTTCCGGCCGGCACCTTCGACATGGTGCTGACGATCGACGGCGTGAGCTATCGACTGCCGCTCATCGTGGGCGCCGTGATCCCGGCGGCGGGATCCGACTCGCTGTCGCTGCTGCGCCCGGCGATCGCGCTGGTGCTGACGGGTGCCGTGATCGTGCTGGTGGCACAGCGCCGCCGAGCGACGGTGACGGCCGCCGCCGGCGATGCGCCGGTGACCGCCAGCGTCGACTGACGCCTAGTCCGTACTGGACGACATCGCGGCCGAGCTCGGGCGGGCGCAGTGCGCTAGGCCGTCTTGCCGATGATGACGAGGACCTCGAACTCGCGGTTCAGCCAGTAGGCGGGCGCATCGGTCTGCGTGGCGACGCCCACCACTTGGTCGGGCGCGTAGCCCACCTCGGCTGCCAGGCGCAGGGCTTCGTCCTCGAAGCCGGGCAGGAAGTAGATGGTCGAGCCGACGATCTCCTGTTTGGCGGCGGTGGCATAGACCTCGGTGTAGCCGAGCGGGCGAATGCGGTCGCGGAACACGCCGGCGACGGATTCCACCCCGGTGGCATTGGCCACGACGATGGCGATGCTGCTGCGCTCGTCCATCACCACGGTGGTGGAGGTGGTGGACGACGTGCTGGTGGTGGCCGCCGCGGTGGTGCTGGTGGGCGTGGTGGTGCTGGTGGACGTCGAGGTGGTGGCCGCCGCGATGCTGCCGGCGGGGACGAAGTCGGACGGCACCAGGTTGCCGGTGCTGATGCGGCCGGGTGGGTCGTCGGGAAGGCCGGCGATCATGACGCCAGCACCGAGCGCGACGACGAGTGCCGTGACGGTGATGGGTCGAGATGGGCGCATGTCGCGCGCAACGGTAGTCGTCGGCGGCGTGCAGCGCGTCGGCGTGGCAGCGGCGATCGGCGCGCGGCTCGGCGTTGGCGGCGAGAACATTTGTTACTGCGCGGGCGAGATGGTCAGGCCTGCTGCTGAGGCGACCGATTGCCGCCGGCAGTTGGCTGCTACGGGCGGCCGATGCCGATGCGCATCAGCATGCGGCGCAGCAGCGGCGGCTTGTCGCCGAAGTCGAAGGTGACGACGGGCGGCGTGGGGGCAGCCTCGGTGGCGGCCGGCGCGTCGTCGGAGTCGGGGGCGTCGGCGGGGTCGGGCATGTGCGTCAGCACGACGCCGTCGACGGGGGCGCTGACCGAGCGAAGGCGGGCGATGGCGCCGGCGAGTTGCGGCCGGGTGACGCGGCCCGACCTGGCAACCACCACCACGGTGTCGACGAGCGGGGCGAGGGCGAGGGCGTCGGACGCCTGCAGCACCGCCGTGGTGTCGATGATGACGGTCTCGTACGACGACCGCAGGCCGGTGATGATGTCGCGGAACCGCTGGCTGGTCAGCAACTCGCCCGGGTGCGGGGGCCGGCCACCGGCGACGAGCAGGTCGAGTGCGAGGCCCTCGGGCGTGGCGACCGATCGCATCGCGCCGGCGAGGGGCGCGCCGAGCACGATGTCGGTAAGGCCGGGTGACGGCGCATGGCCGAAGGTCTGGTGGAGGCTGGCGCCGCGCAGGTTGGCGTCGACCAGTGCCACGCGGCGGCCGGCGCGGGCCATGACGACGGCGAGGTTGCTGGCCACCGAGGTGGCGCCGTCGCCGTCGGTGGCGCCGGCCACCTGGATGACGGCGATCTCGCGGTCGATGGCGAGCAACTGCAGGTCGGTGCCGAGGGTGCGCACGGCGTCGACCGATGGCGCGAGTGGCTGGCTGATGGCGATGGGCCGGTGGTCGAGCGGGGCGACGTCGGGCAGCGCGGCCAGCACGGGCAGGCGGGTGACGCGGGCGACGTCGTCGGTGCCGTAGACGATGTTGTCGAGCGAGTCGAGTGCCAGTGCGGCGGCGAGGCCGATGAGCAGGCCGACGATGAGGGCGATGATGGCGGCACGGCCCGGGTTGGGGGCGACCGGATCGGAGGGTATGGCGGGGTCTTCGATGATCGAGGCACCGCCGGTGCGCAGGCCCGCGTCGAGGCGCAGCTGCTCGGCGGCCTGCAGGAGCGCGTTGCGGCGGGCCTCGGCGGCGTTGAGCTCGGTGCCGGGGCCGAGCGTGCCGATCTGCGACTCGAGCTCGTCGATGGTGACGGCGAGCTGGTCGACGGCGGCATCGAGCTCGTCGACGGCGAGCTCGCGGCGCATCTCGATGAAGGCGGCGGCGTAGGCGTCGGCGACGGCCGCCGCACTGGCGGGATCGGCATTGCGGACGGTGATGCGGATGACGTCGGTGCCCTCGATGGGACGCGCGTCGACGGGAGGCGGCAGCTCGCGCAACTGCAGGTCGGCCTGCACGGCGGTGCGGATCATCGTGCTCTCGATGAACTGGGCCTCGGTGTCGACGAGGCGCTGCGCGGCCTCGGCCGACAGGGGGGCGGCGGCGCTGAAGATGCTGCCGGCGCTGCGCGGCTGGACGAGCACCTCGGCGCTGGCCTCGTAGACGGCCGTCTGCGACGACGAGATGAGGTAGGCGCCGACGACGCAGGCCACGACGGCGGTGAGCACCACCGAGCGACGGCGCCGGATGACCCGCCAGTAGGGGCGCGGCACGGCAGCGTCGTCAGAACTCATCGGGGCGAGGCTAGTCGTGAATGCCGCGTGCGCTGTCGCTTGTGGCGACGACGCCATGTCGACGCAGGCTCGATGGCGACGTGCTGGGCGGGCCGGGCGGGGGCCGGGGTCCTCGTGTGGGAGTGCTCGTGCCGGGGTGCTCGTGCCGGAGTGCTCGTGCCGGGGTGCTCGTGCGATGGCACTGGTGCGGGTGGTCGATGTGGGTGGTCGCTGCTGGTACTCGCTGCTGGTGGTCGCGGCCGCCGGCGGTGGGCGTGGGCAATACTCGCAGGGTGGAGCGAGGACGGATTGTTCGCCTCGGCGTGCTGGGCGTCGTGCTGGCGGGCACGGTGGGCTCGGTGTGGTGGGTGCCGCGCACCTCGCTGATCGAGCGGGCGTGGCTGCCCTTCTGCGTGCTGGCGCTGGCGTGGGCGGGGTGGTTCCTGGTGCGCCGGCACTGGATGGTGACCGTGCTGCTGGTGGGGGCCGTGGTGGGCTACGGCGCATTCGGCCTGTACCAGGCGTACCTCGGGTCGCCGTCGTTCACGCCGGTGTTCACCTCGAGCCCGGTGGAGGTGTTCGAGATCGCCGACATGAGTCGCTTCCGGTCGTGTGCGGGCGGCGACTTCTCGGGGCGCTCGGCCGACTCGGCGCGCGACGTCGAGGATGATCGCAGCATGCTGCATCAGGTGCTGCTGCGCGACACGTTCGGCAGCGGGCGCCAGGTGGAGGTGTACGCCATGGCCGACGGCGTGATCACCGAGGCGCAGGATTTCCAGCTGCCCACCGACCTGCAGCCGGGCACGGGCTTCACGTACCTCGGCAACTTCGCCTCGGAGATCGAGCTCACCGTGTACCGGGCGGCACCGCTAGGGCAGTGGGTGGTGCAGTACCAGCACGTGTTCCCGACGGTGGGCGAGGGCGATCACGTCACGGCAGGTGACGTGATCGGGTATGCGCCGCCGAGCGATTGGGTGAACGTCGTCACCGAGAACGGCAACCAGACCGACTTCTCGGCACGGGGCATCTGGTTCGACGTGGTGGTGGGGTGGAAGCCGTACCTCGGGCTGACGGGTCTGCACTATGCGTCGTACGTGCGGTACCTGTCGCCCGAGTTGCAGAAGGCGTACTTCGATGCCGGCTACGACCCGACGAAGGTGGCCCTCGGCCGCGATGAGCGCAATGCGGCGCCGTGCGGTGGCGTGTACAACCAGAATCTCGACGCTGATTACGTCAACGGAGGCGTCGGGCGGTAGTCACGCCTCGTATTCGGTGAAGTCCGAAACTGCGGGATCGGTGTCTGAGGTGACCTCAAGCCGCAAGCTCGTGCTGCCAATTGGCCATGTGTAGACGATTGTTTCGGAAGAACTGGTGCTAGCGGTTCCGCTCGCGAGAAGTGTCTTGCCGCCGCCGCTGGTGTTGTAGACCGCCCACGTGTAGTCGAACGGCGCTGGAACTGGCTCCCAGATCACGACGAACTGGCGACCGGCGACGTTTATCCCGAGGTCGAACTCGCCGGTCGGCGCAGCTGGCAGCGCAACTGTTGTCGTGGTCGCAGGAGGATTGTCCGGCAACTCAGTGCTTGCAGCGTGGGCGGCGGCGCGTCGTCCGGCGGCGTCGTTCACAGCGGCGATCGCCGTGTCAAGCAGCGCCGTTGGCGTGCGCGGCACCCGCGGCGAGGCGCCCGAGGCCGTCGAGCGGCTACGCGAACTGGCCCTCGAGGTGTCGTGACCGGGGCAGTGCGCTGGGACGGTCGTACGCCGCGGTGCTGTGATGCGAGGGTGGCGCCGCTGACGATGCGACGTAGCTGGCGTGCGCGTTAGCTGGCGAGCGCGTTAGTTGGCGAGCGAGCCGCCGTAGATCTGCCAGGCGAGCACGCTCTTCGCGGCGAGGCTGAGCACCAGGTACACCTTCTCGCCGTAGACGTAGTCGCGCCACTTTCCCACGCCCCGGTACTGCAGCCACTGGTTGAGGCCGAAGCTGAAGAAGAACACGAACTCGGCGACGATGATGCCGTACACGAAGCCGGGCACCGTCTCGGCGCCGACGATGTTGACGATGAGCGCCGCCCACGGGAACAGTCCGGCGATGGTGCCGAACCAGAACGGCATCATCGTGGTGGCGGTGCGGCCGGGCGGGTTCATGCGCTCCTGCAGCCAGCCGAAGAAGATCATCGCCGAGTTGGCACCGGCGAGGCACAGCAGGCTGGTGATGTCGGTGATGCCGCCGTACATCGCGATGAGGATGAGCATCAGCGTGGCGCTGACCGAGTACTCGACCCAGCGGAAGCGATTGATGCCGCTGCGCAGGCCGCGCTCGTAGCGGTCGCGCATGACGGTGCTGGTGAGCAGGTGGTCGAGGGCGGCGAGGCCGAGGAAGAGCGCGATCGCGACGGCAATGCGCACCGTGAAGAACGTGTCGGGTGCCGGGGTGCGGGTGCCGGGAGGGCCCTCGGGGAACGTGGTGGTGACGGCGACGCCGAAGGTGCCGCCGATGATGAGGATCACCACGGCCTGGGCAGCGTGGAGCACCGTGAGGCCGAGGTTCCAGATGCGCAGGTTGGCGAGCCGCTCGGGCGTGACACCGGTGGCGGTGGGTGATGCGTCGGTGGTGGTGCCGGTCATGGTGGGCCCTCCGGAGTGGCTGGTGCAGACGACGGCGTCGTGCGCTGCCGACCGTACCGGATGGCGCACGGGTGCCCGTGATGCCGGCGTGGGTCGTGCTGGTGCCCGTCGTGCCGGGGCTGCGCGGCGTGAACTGCGCCTCGTGGTGCGGGGCTAACGTGCGGCGTCCGAGGAGGCGACCATGGAGAGCATCGTCGTTGGAGTGACCGAGACCGAGACGTCGCAACTGGCGGCACGCAAGGCCGCCGAGTGGGCCGCTGCCACCGGCGGCACCGTGCACTTCGTGACCGCCGTGAAGGAGGCCGAGGTGCAGGTGCTCGAGTTGGGCGGCGACTCGTGGGAGCTGAACAGCCTCGAGGAAGCCCGCGAGAAGGTGGTGCGCTTCGTCGAGGGGCTTGGCCTGAAGGGGCCGCACACCGTGGATGCGCTCGAGGGCGACCCGGCGGCCGTGCTGCTGCGGGCCGCCGAGCGCCTGCAGGCCGACCTGATCGTGGTGGGCAATGTGCGCATGCAGGGCATCGGCCGGGTGCTGGGCAGCGTCGGGGCCGACGTGCTGCGTCAGGCGCCGTGCGACGTGCTCGTGGTGAAGACGGTCTGAGCCTGGGTCGGACACGGTCTGTGCCCGGCCTCGGCCCGGATGGTCCTTGGGCGGGCACGGGTTGTCGGTGGGACGTTGGCGTGTGGTCGCCGGGATGTTGTCGTGTGGTCGTCGGGTCGCGGTGGGCCACGTGGCGGAATGTTCGTGGGCCGGTCGTGGGCCGGTCGTGGGAAGGATTCGGGCTGGTTCTTGGGTCGTCACGTGCGCCGTGCGGGGCGGGTTCTTCCATTGAGAACGTCGGTACGCCAGACTGTCGGCACCCAGCGGCGCTGGCGCTGCACCGAGCCCACGAGCCCCGCTACTCGACCCTTGATCTCTAACCGTGACATACCGACCTGATGCTCCAACCCGCTCTCTACCGACTCTCTACCGACCTCTACCGACTCACACCCGACTCATTCCCGACCGACTGCGTGACTGATGAACGACCCTTCTGATTCCTGTCCGTTCTGCTCGCAGCCGGTGACGGCCGACATGGCGCGATGCCAGAACTGCGGCCATCGTCTTGCGCAGCGCGAGCCGGGTATGCCCAAGGCCCCGTCGTCGCCGACGCCGTCGGACGCGCCGCGGTCGGCGTCGCTGCGCGCCCAGCTGCTGCGTGCGCCAACCCCGCCCGAGAAGGGCCGTCGTGGCAAGGGCGGCGATCAGGCGGGCGTGTCGGGATCGCCGGCGCCGTCGGGCTTGTCATCCGGCGCCGACTCGACGCCGCCGATGGGCGCTGCACAGCCCACTGCCGGTGTTGCGGGTGGCGTGGGTGGCATGAGCGGTGGCGGCGGCACGGGTGGCATGAGCGGCATGAGCGGCGGCGACACGGCCGGCCGTGGTGGCCTCGGGGCGACTGGTGGCGCCGGCGGTGCGGGTGTCGGTGCTGGTGCTGGACTTGGAGCTGGTGTCGGCGGTGGGTCGACTGGCGTGGCCGGCGGGACGGCGCCGATGACTGCCGTCGAGCAGCGTGCTGCAGCAAAGGCCGAGAAGGTGCTGCGCAATGCCGGCGTGGCCGCAGAGAAGGCGCGCCGCAAGGCGGCCGTGAAGGCCGCCGAGGTCGAGCGCAAGCAGGCCGAGCGCGCCGCGAAGATCGCTGCAAAGAGCGCTGCGAAGGAGGCCGCCCGCGCCGCCAAGGAGGCCGAGCAGCAGGCGGCGCGTGATGCGGCACATGCCGCCGCCGTTGCCGCCAAGGTGGCCGAGGCCGAGGCAACCGCACGCAACGAGCAGCTGGCCCGCGAGCAGGCCGCACGGGATGCCCAGGCCGCTCAGGAGCGTGCTGCGCAGGAACGCGCTGCCCAAGAACGCGCTGCCCAAGAACGCGTCATGCAGGAGCGCGCCGCCCAGGAACGTGCTGCGCAAGAGCGCGCTGCGCAGGACCGGGCGGCTCAGGAACGTGTCGCCGAGGAGCGCGCTGCGCAGGACTGGGCGGCGTCGGAGCAGGCTGCGGCACAGGCGGCCCGTGAGGCAGAGGCCGCCCGCCAGGCAGCGGCCGAGACAGCAGCGGCCGACGCAGCAGCGAAGGCTCGTGACGAGGCCGACCGTGTGGCGGCTGAGCGTGCTGAGGTCGAGCGTGCTGAGGCGGCGCGTGTAGCAGCGGAGCGTGCTGAGGCTGAGCGTGTAGCGGCAGCCGCTGCGGCTACGGCGGCGGTGAACGAGCAGCTGGCGGCGCGGGCGGCCCGCGAGGAGGCCGCAGCTCGGGCAGTGCGCGAGCGCGAGGCGGCCGAGCGGGATCGTGCCGAGAAGGACCGCGCCGAGAAGGACCGTGCCAGCCGTGCGGGCAAGCGCGGCATGACGACCACGAGCACCTCGGGTTCAGGTACATCGGGCTCGGGGACGTCGGGCTCGGGGACGTCGGGCTCAGGGACATCGGGCTCGTCTGGCAGCGGTGACACGACACCCGCCGGAACTGGATTGAGGGGCTTTGGCTCGCGGTTCGGTGCGGGCTCGAAGGGTGCAGGCGCAGGTACAGGTACAGGTGCCGGTGCTGGTGCTGGTGCCGGTGATGCTGCTGGCGGGCGTGCGATGCAGCCGACGGAGGTGGCGGCCGAGCGCACTGGCGACGCGGTGCCGAATGCGGCGGGTCGGTGGGCGCTGATCGGCGCTGCCGTGGCGGTGACGCTGGTGCTGGGCGTGCTGGCAGCGCAGGTGGTGATGCCCTCGGGCGACGAGTCGTCGGGCATCGAGGACAGCCGGGGGTCGCTGCCCACTACGCCTCCCACCCAGCCGGCGACCACCCTTGCCACCACGACGACCTCGAGCACCACCACGACGGTGTTCGTCGATCCGCTGGTGGCTGCCACCGAGCGGCTCGATGCGCTGGTGGCCGAGAGCAGCTCGAAGATCGCCGATGTGCAGGGCCAGTGGGTGCTCACGCTCGGCGTGGGCTTCGACGGCTACGTGAACGACGAGGGCGACCCGGTCGGGCCGGTGGAGCTTGTCGACCTGATCGACGAACTCGAGGCCGCTGGCGCCTCGGTGATGGTGGTGCAGGCCGACGACTGGGTGTGGAAACAGTCGGTGGTCGAGGGCGCGTACTACGTGATCTCGTCCGAGGGCTGGTGGTATCCGCGTGATGCCGAGGCGTGGGCGACCGGGTACGGCATCACCGCGTTTGATTATCGAATCATCGAGGGTCAGGCGTAGAGAAGACCCGAGCATGGTCCGGACGTGTGCCGGACGTGTGCCGGACGTGATCGTGACGTGGTCCGTGACGTGGTCGGAGCATGGTCCCGGCGTCGTGGACTGTCGTGGAGTGTCGTGTTCTAGACGTGCTTAGCGCGTGAACCAGCCGGTGGCGTCGAGGGTGATGTGGGTGGCGGCGAGGCTCTGCAGGCAGATGCCGCCGGCGCCGGCCGTGCCGGTGGTGCTGGTGCCGCTGATGCTGCTGGTGTGCACGATGGCGAGATTGCCGATGGTGATGCCCGACCGATAGTTGAACGTCGTGGTGGTGGGCGGCGGGTCGGTGATGGCGGCGCAGGCCCAGGCCTTCATCCAGCCGTTGGCGGTGGGCAGCACGGCGGTGATCGTGAGGGCCACCGCACCGAGCGAGCCGGCAGCCGGGAAGCCGGCGATATCGGCCAGCGCGAAGCGGTACACGGTGCCGGCGGCGAGTCGGGTGGCGAGATCGACGCCCGATCCTCCACCGGCGCCGGTCTCGAGGGCGCCGAGCGCTCCTGCCTGCGTGTCGAGCAGGCGCACCGGCGTTGACGGCGGCTCGAACGTGTTCCATCCGCCGGCGGTGCCGAAGTAGCCGGCGGTGTCGATCACGACATGGGTGCCGGCCGTGGCGCGGATGCAGATGCCCCCCGAGGGGTCGGGCACGACGATGCCGCCGGTGGCGATGGTGGCGCCGCTGCTGAACGACACGGTGCGAGCAGCGGGTGGCGCATCGGCGAGGGTGGCGCACGGGTATGCCTGCACCGCGCCGGTGCCGGTGGGCGTGGCGGCGACGACGTTGATGGCCAGCGCGGCGACGCCGCTGGCCGGCAGGCCGCCGGTGCCGAGGGGCAGGTAGCGGCGCACCTCGCCCGCGGTGAACGGCGTGGTCTCGTTGACGGCCTCGGCGGTGCCCTGCGCGGTGCGCGTGTCGAGCAGGCGCACCGGGGCGGCGAGCGGCGTGAACGTGCTGCCGACGGGGATCCATCCGGCACCGTCGACGACGACGTCGGTCTGGGCGCTGGCGCGGATGCAGATGCCGCCGCCGGATCCCACTGCCACGAGGCCGGCATTGGCGACGTTGATGCCGGTGCGGAAGTTCATGAACGACGCGGTCGGCGGCGTGGTGCTGAGCGAGGCGCACGGATAGATGTTGAGGTTGCCGTTGGCCCTCGGGTTGACGGCGACGACGTTGAGGTGCACCGTCGCCCCCACCGGCACGCCGAGCACGCTGGTGACGAGGTAGCGACGGGTGGTGTTGGGCGCGAACGGCAGGTCGGCGCCGGCGGCGGGATCGAGCAGGCCGGGGCTGTTGGGCCGGGTGTCGACGAGGCGCAGCGGGGTGCGGAACTCGCGGAAGGTGTCGCCGATGGCGGTGAAGGTGGCGGTGACGCTGACGGGCGCGGTGACGGTGACGGTGCAGTTGAGCGTGCCGCTGCAGGTGCCGCCCGTCCAGCCGTCGAAGCGCATGCCGAGCGCCGGCTGGGCGACGAAGGTGACGGAGGTTCCCTGGATGACCGAGCCGCTGCACGTGGTGCCGCAGTCGACGCCGCCGAGCGTGGTGTAGACGCGTCCGGTGCCGGTGCCCGTCTTGGTGACGCTGAGCGCGTGGTAGATGCGCGTGAAGGTGGCGGTGACGCTGCGAGCGGTGTCCATCGTGACGGTGCAGGTGCCAGCGCCGCCGCACGCGCCCGACCATCCGGCGAACAGGACGCTGGCGGATGACGGCGTGGCGGTGAGCGTGTAGGTGCCGTTGATCGGCAGGTTGGCCGAGCAGGTGTTGCCGCAGTTGATCGGCCCCGGCGACGACACGACGGTGCCGGTGCCGTCGCCCGCCTTGGTGACGGTGAGCATTCGATAGGCGAGCGAGAACGTGGCGGTGACGGTGGTGGTGTTGTCGATGGTGATGGTGCAGCTGTTCGGGTCGGTGCCGCTGCAGCCGCCCGACCAGCCGGTGAACACCGAGCCGGTGGCCGGCGTGGCGGTGAGGTTGACGGTGTCGCCGATCGAGAACCGGCTGGAGCAGGAGCTGCCGCAGTTGATGCCGGAGG
>JBJTRF010000218.1:0-9457 GCA_046076025.1 Ilumatobacteraceae bacterium | reverse complement strand
GCCCGCGAGAAGGCCGCCGCCGACAGCGGTGCCGCCGCCGACAGCGGCGGCGAGGCCGCCGACCCGCGCATTCCCGCCCACCTGCTCGAGCGCAGCAAGGCGCGCAAGGCCCAGGCAGAGGGCGAGCCGGGCGGCGCCGTTGTAGTGCAGGACAAGGTGGCCGGCGTGGTTGCTGCGGCACCCGGCGGCGCCGGCGTGCCGGTGGGCGCCGGACCTGGCGGCCACACGCAGCGCCTGCTCACCGTCGTCAAGAGCGGCAGCATCCAGGACGTCAAGGCCGTGCCGGTCGACAAGGTGCATACCTGGCCGCACCTGCTGGCCGCCGAGTACGTCGCCGCACTCGCCTGCATGTCGTTCACGTTCTTCTTCAGCATCTGGGTGAATGCCCCACTGCTGCAGCAGGCCAACATCAACCTCACGCCCAACCCGTCGAAGGCACCGTGGTACTTCCTCGGCCTGCAGGAACTGCTCACGATGTTCCACCCGATGATCGCCGGCGTCACCATCCCGGGTGTCGGGCTCATCCTGCTGATCTTCGCCCCGTTCATCGACAAGAACCCCTCGAACAAGCCCGAGGATCGCAAGTTCGCGACCTCGCTGATGACCGTGCACCTCATGTTCTGGGCCGTGCTCGTGATCATCGGCTCGTTCTTCCGCGGCCCAGGCTTCAACTTCACGCTCCCGTGGCGTGACGGCATCTTCTTCGAACTGTGAGGACCCCCAGATGAGCTCCGCTGTCATCATCGCCATTGCCGTTGCCGCCGTCGTGGTGCTCGCGGCCGTCGCCCTCGTCACTGCGTCGCGTCGCAGCGACGTGCGCGGTGCCGGTGCCCTCAGCAAGGAGACCCGCCAGCGCGACGCCGGCTCGGCTACGGCTGCAGCGCCCACCGGGCGCGAGGTCGAGCGCGCCGCTGCCGCCACCCGCGGCGGCCTCGCCACGGTCGAGGCTGCGCCCCTCGTTGCATGGTCGCCGCCCGACAGCGAAGAGATGGCTGTCAACCGGCGCCAGTTCCTCAACCGGGCGTCGGTCACCCTGATGAGCGCCGGCCTCGGCACGTTCGCCGCCGCCGGCTTCGTCGCCTTCCTGTGGCCCACTGCAGCGCCGATCTTCGGCGGCAAGGTCACGGTCGGCAAGCGCGACGACATCCTCGGCAGCATCCGCGACAACGGCGGCTTCTTCTACTCGTCGGCCGCCCGCTCGTATCTCACCGTCTACCCCTCCGACGCCCTGCCCAAGGCGCAGGGCGTGAAGGAGTACGGCCCGGTGTTCGCCGGCCTCGAGAGCGGCCTCGTCGCCTCGTACCAGAAGTGCCCTCACCTCGGATGCCGCGTGCCCGAGTGCAAGAGCAGCCAGTGGTTCGAGTGCCCCTGCCACGGGTCGCAGTACAACCGGGTGGGCGAGAAGAAGGCCGGTCCGGCGCCGCGTGGCATGGATCACTTCGCTGTCACCGTGTCGCCCTCGGGTGACGTCATCGTCGACACCTCGATCGTGGTGCCCGGCGTGCCGCTCGGCACCAACACCACCGGCCAGGAGGCCGAGGGCCCGCACTGCATTACGGGCGGCGAGGGAGGCCACTGATGCTCGCCCTCAATTCCACTGCCATCGGATGGGTGATCTTCACCGTCATCACGGTCGGCTGGATCGTCTACTACGTCCTCAACAACCGCACTTCGCGGCGCGAGCTGGGGTCGGAAGTCGAGATGGCTCCCAACCGGAAGCCGTACTACGACGACGAGACGCTCGAGGGCCCGCGCCTCGAGCGGATGCAGTTGCTCGGCGTGCTGCTGCTGTTCACGATGGTGATCGGCCTGCCGCTGTACTGGGTGCTCGAGCCTGCCCGTCAGTCGGGCGCGGTGGCGCAGCAGGAGAAGACCTTCATCGGCTGGGGCGCTCGACTGTTCGAGACCACCGCCAACGGCGGGTTCAACTGCGCAGGCTGCCACGGCGGCATGAATGCCGGCGGCGGCGTCGCTGCCTACGCCGTCACCGACGCGCGCACGGGCGAGGTCACTGCGGTCAACTGGCTGGCGCCGTCGCTCGACACGGTCTTCTACCGTTACAGCAAGGAAGAAGTTCGCTTCATCCTCAACTACGGTCGACCGTTCTCGCCCATGGCGGCATGGGGTGCGCCCGGCGGCGGCCCGATGACCGAGCAGAACATCGAGACCCTGCTCGTGTACCTCGAGTCGATCCAGCAGCAGCCCGAGGGCTGCCTCACCGATGAGTCGTTCGTCAAGAACTCCGACCCCTTTGTGTGCGAGGGCGGCACCGTGCCTGCGGCCACGCGCGAGGCCATCGACAGGGCCGTTGCCACCTACCTCGAGGCCAATCCTGGTGCCAGTCGCGGCGAGGCGCTGTTCAACCTCGACCTGGCGAGCGGTGCGTACAGCTGCGCCCGCTGCCACACGCAGGGCTGGAGCTACGGCGATCCCGGCGTCACCGGCCAAGGAGCCTTCGGCTGGAACCTCACCGGCGGATCCACCAGCGCCCACTTCCCGAGCGAGGCCGACATGATCTCGTTCATCAAGGCCGGCTCGTCATACGGCAAGCGCTACGGCCTCCAGGGCCAGGGCTCGGGCCGCATGCCCGGCTTCGGTGCCGTGCTCTCCGACGAGGACATCAAGGCCATCGTCGAATACGTCAGGAGCCTCTGACATGCATGCCCTGCTGGCCGTGAACTGGGAGCCAGAACTCCGCGGCATCCTCATCGTCATCATCTCCGTGTCCGTGCTGTGCGGCAGCGTGTACATGATCCTCGGCACCAATCTCGGCGCCCGCCTGGGCTTCCTCGTCGCGCTCACCGGCCTCGCCGGCTGGATGTTCATCATGGGCGCCATCTGGTGGTCGTACGGCAAGGGATTGCTGGGCGAGGCTCCGTCGTGGCAGCCGGTCGCGGGGCAGACCGTGCTGCGCGAGGCACGGGCGCTCAGCGAGGTGGGCATCCTCGACGCGCCCATCGAACTCGACGACGATCCGTCGACCCGCGCCGAGCAGGTCGAGGTTGCGCTGCAGGACGACGGCTGGCTGAAGCTCGACGCGGCGTTGCCGGCGTTCCAGCAGGCGGGCTCGGCAGGCACCGTGCTGATGGAAGAGTCGGAGGCTCTGAAGGCCGGTGAGTTCACGGTTGTCAACGTCTATGACCGTGGCGGCGAGCGGTGGCCGAAGCTGTGGGGCGAGCGCATCGACTTCATCGCCTTCTTCCACGAGCCGCGGTTTGCGCTCGTCGAGGTGGCGCCGCTTGTGCCCCAGCGTGTCGAGCCGGGCCGTGCCCCGGCACGGCCCGTCATCGACACGACGCGCAACCACGAGTACGTCTACATGATCCGCGATCTCGGCAACCTGCGCGTGCCGGCGGCCATCATCACCATCGCGTCGCTCATCCTGCTCATCGTGCTCTCGTGGCTGCTGCACCGCCGCGACCGCTTCGTTGCCGAGAACCGCGCCGCCGACCTACTGCCCGCAAAGGTCTGACGCGTGGGCCAGTACCTCCCGGTCGTCCTGCTGCTGGTACTGGCGGTGCTGTTCGGGGCACTCAGCTTCGCCGCATCCGGCCTGCTTGCGCCGCGCCGGCCGAGTGCTGCCAAGCAGGCTCCGTACGAGTGCGGCATCGTGCCCAGCCGCGAGCCACCCGAGCGCTTCCCCGTCACGTTCTACGTCGTCGCGATGCTGTTCATCATGTTCGACATCGAACTGATCTTCGTCTACCCGTACGCCATCGACCGGGCGTTCCTCGGCCCGTTCGTGTTCTGGGAGATGATCGCCTTCAGCCTCGTGTTCTTCGTCGCCTTCGTGTACGTCGTGGCACGCGGGGCACTCGACTGGGGTCCGGTGCAGCGGCAGCGGCCGCTCGTCGACGCGCGTGCCATCTCGGCCGATCGCACGTCCACCAGCACCATCCGCCGCGTCGGCCTCGACGGTCGCCCCGGCGCAGGAGAGGCTGCATGAGCTTCGTCAAGGACCTGCAGGAGCACGGCATCGGTGCAGTGCCGCACAACGCCATCACGGCCCGGCTCGAGGACCTCGTCAACTGGTCGCGCAGCCGCAGCTCGTGGCCGGCCTCATTCGGCCTCGCATGCTGTGCCATCGAGATGATGGCCACCGGTGCCGCGCACTACGACATCAGCCGCTTCGGCATGGAAGTGTTCCGTGCGTCGCCGCGCCAGGCCGACATCATGATCGTTGCCGGACGCGTGAGCCAGAAGATGGCACCGGTGCTGCGACAGGTATACGACCAGATGATGGAGCCCAAGTGGGTCATCAGCATGGGCGTCTGCGCCAGCAGCGGCGGCATGTTCAACAACTACGCCATCGTGCAGGGCGTCGACCAGGTGGTGCCGGTCGACGTGTACGCCCCCGGCTGCCCACCGACGCCCGAGACGCTCATCCATGCCATCGAGACGCTGCACCAGTTGATCGAGGACGGCGAGCTGCTCCGACGCCGCTCGGCAACGGGTGGCGGTGCCGGCGTGCACGTCGAGGAGATCGCCGGCTCGCAGCCAATCCCCGTCACCCTCGGGGTTCGCTGAGCCATGAGCACCGACACGCCCTCGGCTGACGCGCCCGCACACGACACGGCAGCGGCCGATCCCACGATGCACGGCGCCGTGCGCGCCGATTCGTGCGGCCAGGTCGTGCTGCACCCGACGCGCGAGCAGTACGTCGCCGTGGTGCGCGCCCTGCTCGACGACACGTTCGCCATCTGCGCCGACCTCACGGCAGTCGACTACCTCCTGCACATGCAGCGGCCACTGCCGGCAGCCATCGTCGCCGAGCGCTTCGAGGTGGTCGTCAACCTCCTCAGCATCGAGCGACGTCAGCGGGTGCGTCTCCGCGTGCAGGTGCCAGAGTCGAATCTGTCGCTGCCGTCGCTGTTCGACATGTATCCGGGCACCGAGGCCATGGAGCGCGAGGCGTACGACATGTTCGGCATCGAGTTCTCCGACCACCCCGATCTCACCCGCATCCTCATGCCCGAGGACTGGGACGGCTTTCCGCTGCGCAAGGACTACGACCAGGGCCGCATTCCGGTGCAGTTCAGTGGCGACTTCGCAGCGAGGAGCGGCCGATGAGCGCCGACATCGTCGACGTGATCCGGGCGGGCAACGAGCCCGAGCAGGGAATGCGCCCGCGGAGCGAGCTCACGGCACGCGAGTTGCTGCGCGAGGTGGGGGCTGTCCTGCGCATGAGCGAGGCTGAGGCAGCCACGCTCGGCGACCTTCCCGCCGACCCCGCCGACGACCAGACGATGATCATCAACATGGGGCCGCAGCACCCGAGCACGCACGGCGTGCTGCGTCTCATGCTCGAACTACAGGGCGAAACGGTGCTGCGCTGCAAGCCGATTATCGGCTACCTGCACACCGGCATGGAGAAGACCGGCGAGTCGCTCACCTACATGCAGGGTGGCACCAACGTCACCCGCATGGACTATCTCAGTCCGCTGAACAACGAGCTGGTGTTCTCGCTGGCGGTGGAGAAACTGCTCGACATCGACGGTGACATCCCGGAGCGGGCCGTGTGGATGCGCATGCTCTTGTCGGAGATGAACCGCATCAGCAGTCATCTGCTGTTCCTGGCCACCAACGGCATGGACCTCGGCGCAGTGTCGATGATGCTGTACGGCTGGCGCGAGCGCGAGCAGGTGCTGCGCTTCTTCCAGAAGGTCACCGGCCTGCGGATGAACCACAACTTCATCCGCCCCGGCGGCGTGGCGGCCGATCTTCCCGCCGGGTGGCGCGACGACGTGCTCGAGCTGCTCGAGGTGATCCCCGAGCGACTCGAGGAGTACGACATCCTCATGACGGGCCAGCCGATCTGGCGCGAGCGACTGCAGGGGGTGGGCGTCATCACTGCCGACGAGGCGATGGCGCTGGGCGCCACCGGCCCCATCCTTCGCAGCACCGGCGTGGCGTGGGACCTCCGCCGCGACATGCCGTACCTGCGCTACCCCGAGGTCGAGTTCGACGTGGTGGTGGGCAGTTACGGCGACGCGTTCGACCGCTATGCCATCCGCCTCAACGAGATCCGCGAGAGCATGCGAATCGTCCGCCAGGTACTCGAGCGCATGCCGACCGGCGACTTCCGCATTCAGAACAAGAAGGTCACGCCGCCGCCCCGTGCCCGCATCGACGAGAGCATGGAAGCGCTCATCCACCACTTCAAGATCTTCACCGAGGGCTTCAAGGTGCCCGAGGGCGAGGTGTACGTGGCGATCGAGAGCCCGCGCGGCGAGATCGGCTGCTACATCGCCTCCGACGGCAGCAGCACCCCGTATCGGATGCACGTGCGGGCACCGTCGTTCGTCAACATCCAGTGCCTGCCGCACATGATGCGCGGCGGACTCGTCGCCGACGCGGTCGCCGTCATCTCGTCGGTCGACCCGGTCCTCGGAGAGGTCGACCGCTAGCCATGAGCCGTCTCAACGAAGCAAACGTGCAACTCGCACGCGAGATCATCGGCCGCTATCCGCAGCCGCGGTCTGCCACCATCCCGCTGTTGCACCTTGCGCAGCAGCAGAACGGCTACGTCACCAACGAGTCGATCGCGCACATCGCCGAACTGGTCGGCGCGACGGCCGCCGAGGTGCTGGGCACCTGCACGTTCTACGAGATGTTCAAGATGAAGCCGGTGGGCAAGTTCCTCATCAACGTGTGCGGCACGATGAGCTGCGCGCTGATGGGTGCCGCCGACGTCATCCACCGTGCCGAGCAGGTGCTGGGCATCAGGGTGGGCGATACCACCGACGACGGGCTCTTCACGCTCGAGCAGGCCGAGTGCCAGGCGGCATGCACCGAGGCACCGTGCCTGCAGGTGAACTACCGCTACCGGTACCGCGTCACTCCCGGCCAGGTCGAGGTGCTGATCGACGACCTCCGCAACGGTCGCCTCGACGACGAGATTCCGCCGCACGGCACCGTGGCCAAGGTGCGCCAGCGGATTCCCGCCGATCGTGCGGTCGGCGCCGTGCCGCCCGACGAGGTCACTGGCGCGCCGGCATGGATGCAGGGAGCAGCGCAATGAGCGCCTACGCATGGGCACCTGGCTATCTCGACGATGGCGACCGTCCCAAGATCGTCACCTCTCGATTCGCCTACGAGGACGGGCACACGCTGTCGCGGTACCTCGCCACCGGCGGCTACGACGGCCTGCGAGCCGCGTTGTCCCGCACTCCGGCGCAGGTGCACGACGAGGTGAAGACCGCCAACGTGCTCGGACGCGGCGGCGCAGGCTTCCCCGCCGGCACGAAGTGGGGACTCACTCCGGCAGAGGTGTGGCCGCGCTATCTCGTAGTGAACGGCGACGAGAGCGAGCCCGGCACCTACAAGGACCGCTTGCTCATGGAGCGCGATCCGCACCAGCTCATCGAGGGCTGTCTCATCGCGTGCTACGCAGCCGGGCTGTCGCAGTGCTTCCTGTACATCCGCGGCGAGATGGCCCTCGCCCAGGAGCGGGTCGCCACGGCACTCAACGAGGCATACGACGCCGGCTACGTCGGCCGCAACATCCTCGGCAGCAACTTCAGCGTCGACGTCGTCCTGCACTGGGGCGCCGGCGCCTATGTGGTGGGCGAGGAGACGGCACTCATCGAGTCGCTCGAGGGTAACCGCGGCATGCCGCGGCTGAAGCCGCCCTTCTTCCCGGCTGCGATCGGGCTGTACGGCAAGCCCACCATCGTCAACAACGTCGAGACCCTCAGCAACCTGCCGTGGCTGCTGCAGAACGGCGCAGCCTCCTACACGGCCATCGGCACGGCCACGTCGCCGGGCACGCGCATGGTGGCGGTGTCGGGCCATGTCGCCCGGCCGGGCGTCTTCGAGATCGTCAACGGCACCACCACCTTCCGCGACCTCATCTACGGCGACGACTACTGCCGGGGCATCCGTGACGGCAACGAACTGAAGGCGTTCGTGCCCGGTGGCGGATCTGCCCCGTGGTTCCTTCCCGACCAGCTCGACCTGCCGTTCGAGGGCCGTCTCGTCGGTGCCGCCGGCTCGATGCTGGGCTCGGGTGCGGTCATGGTGATGGACCACACCACCGACATCCCGGCGGCGGCGCTCACGCTCACCAAGTTCTACGCCCACGAGAGCTGCGGCAAGTGCGTGCCGTGCCGCGAGGGCGGCACGTGGCTGATGCGCGTGCTCGAGCGCGTCGTCGACGGCAAGGGCACCGACCGCGATCTCGAGCAGCTGCTCGAGATCGGGCAGACCATCTGCCCGGGTTCGTTCCCGCACGCATCGAGCGAGCGGCTCGGCCTCGAGGCCGTGCCGTTCCCGTACCGGATGACCACCATCTGCTTCGTGGGGCCGTCGGCATTCGCCCCCGTGCACTCGGCACTCACCCTGTTCCGCGACGAGTTCGAGGCCCGCATCACGCGGCGCGCGACGATCCCCGTCACGAGCATTCCTGTCGCTGCCGCTGCGGGGTCGCACTGATGACCACGACAGAGCCGAACGACGCCGCCGCTCCCGTCGACCCGAACGAGGTGCGCATCACGGTGAACGGCCGCGAGGTCGTCAGCACCAAGGGCGAACTCGTCATCGCCGCCGCCCAGCGGGCGGGCGACTACATCCCGCGGTTCTGCTACCACGAGCGGATGAAGCCGGTCGGCATGTGCCGCATGTGCCTCGTCGACATCGACACCGGCCGCGGGCCGATGCTGCAGCCGTCGTGCATGGTGCCGGTGTCACCCGGCATGGTGGTCGATACCGAGTCAGCCTCCGCCAAGCGCGCCCAGGAGGGCATCCTCGAGCTGCTGCTGGCCAACCACCCGCTCGACTGCCCCGTCTGCGACAAGGGCGGTGAGTGCCCGCTGCAGGACCAGGCGTTCAGTCACGGCCCGGGCGAGAGCCGCTACGTCGAGGAGAAGCGCCACTTCGAGAAGCCGATCCCGATCAGCTCGCTCGTCTACCTCGACCGCGAGCGCTGCATCCTGTGCGATCGGTGCACCCGCTTCGCCGACGAGGTGGCGGGCGACGCGCTCATCCACTTCACCAGCCGCGGCAACTCGACGCACATCACCACGTTCCCCGACGAGCCGTTCAGCAGCTACTTCAGCGGCAACACCGTGCAGATCTGCCCGGTGGGAGCGCTCACTGCGTCGCCGTATCGATTCAAGGCGCGGCCATGGGACCTCGTGCAGGAAGAGAGCACCTGCACCACCTGTGCGGTGGGATGTCGCACGGTCGTGCAGTCGAGCCGCAACGAACTGCTTCGCTACATGGGTGTCGACAGTGACCCGGTGAACCATGGATGGCTGTGCGATCGCGGCCGCTTCAGCTTCGAGTCGGCCAAGAGCGACCAGCGGGTGCTGCAGCCGATGCTGCGCTCGGGCGACGGTCTCGAGCCAGCGTCGTGGTCGGCTGCCATCACCGCTGCAGCACGGTGCATCGCCGAGGCGCGTGCCGAGGGCGGTGCCGGCTCGGTCGCCGTCATCGGGGGCTCGCGCGGCACCAACGA
>JBJTRF010000217.1:0-9897 GCA_046076025.1 Ilumatobacteraceae bacterium | reverse complement strand
GGCCGCCGTGCGCGGCCGCGAGCCCAGGTACGCCGCCTGGCTCGAGCACGCCGTCTGATCGCAGCGCCCACCTGTCGCTCCGCACCGTGCTGAGAGCGAAGAGTGCCCCGGTGGCTGCCGGCAGATGCCAGCGCCGCCCGGGGCGACTCCCGCGAGTGGCCCGCCATCGGCCTTCCCGCCCGGTTGCCCGAGCAGTCGACACGATGTCACCGCCGACGGGAGAGTGAGCGCCCGTTGGCGGCCCCGTTTCCCCTGTCCGGTGCCAGTCGCCTGGCGTTCGGTCAGGGATGCGGACCCCCCTTGCGCCGGTCTCGCTGGGCGGCCGGAACCCGGTTGGCACTCCGTCTCCCCCTGGCCGGCGTTGCCGCCGGTCCCGGTTCTTCGGTACCAGTCATCGGGTCCCGGTCGACTGCGCCGACCGGCATGTGGCGCACTGTGCGACAGGCGCCGACGCCGGTCAAGCGCGATTTCCGGCGTGCACAGGGTTATCCGCAGGCTGATGCCGTGATGCACAGGAATTCTTGGGCCATCCACGCCAAGCCCACAGGTTGTGCACAGGCAGGTCAGGCCGCCCGTGCACGCTGGCGTTGACGGATCCGGTCGATCGGGGTTGAATATTGGGCGTGACGACGACCCGCACGGCCGCATCGATCATCATTATTCGCTAGCGCACGTCGGCATCTGCCGATGTGCGCCCTGAGCCGCCCTTCTGGGCGGCTCTTTCATTTCCCGGCCGAGGCCGACGCGACCACGAACACCGCCAGCACCGGCACGAACCGAACGAACCGAACGAACCGCACGAGGATGGACGACGAGATGAGCAGCACCGCAACGCCAGCGCAGTCCGCACCGCCAGCGCACACCACGACGGTCGAGGTGTTCGACACGACCCTGCGCGACGGCCTGCAGGTGGAGGGTGTCAGCGCCACCGTCGACGACAAACTGCGCATCGCCGAGCAGCTCGATCACCTCGGCGTGCACTTCATCGAGGGCGGATGGCCGGGTGCCAACCCGAAGGACGTCGAGTTCTTCGCACGCGCAGCGAGCGAGCTGCGGCTCGACACGAGCACCATGGTGGCGTTCGGCAGCACGCGGCGCCCCCGTGGCAAGACCGACGACGACGCCACGCTGCGAAACCTGCTCGACGCCAACACCTCGGCGGTCTGCATCGTCGCCAAGAGCTGGGACTACCAGGTCACCGAGGCGCTGCAGACGACGCTCGACGAGGGCGTGGCGATGATCGCCGACTCGGTCGAGTTCCTGAGGTCTGCCGGCCGGCAGGTGCTGGTCGACCTCGAGCACTTCTTCGACGGCTACAAGCGCAATCCCGAGTTCAGCCTCCGGGCCGTCGAGGCGGCAGTGCTGAAGGGCGCCACGCATCTCGTGCTGTGCGACACCAACGGCGGCTCGCTGCCGCACGAGGTGGGCGACATCGTCGCCGCCGTGCGACGCCACGTGGGCGACGACGCGGCCATCGGCATCCACTGCCACGACGACACCGGGTGCGCGGTGGCCAACAGCATGGCGGCCGTCCTTGCCGGCGCCCGGCACGTGCAGGGCACGCTCAACGGTCTCGGCGAGCGGACCGGCAACTGCAACCTCACCACGGTCATCCCGAACCTCCAACTGAAGCTCGGCATGCAGTGCCTTCCCGAGGGTCGCATCGAGCGGCTCACTGCCGTCAGCCACCACGTCGCCGAGATCCTCAACCGGCCGCTCAACCCGCAGGCGCCCTATGTCGGCTCGTCGGCGTTCGCGCACAAGGCGGGCCTCCATGTCAGCGCGATCGCCCGCGCCAAGGACGCCTACGAGCACGTCGACCCCGACCTGGTCGGCAACGGCACGCGGTTCGTGGTGAGCGAGATGGCCGGCCGCGCCACCATCCAGCTGAAGGCCGACGAGCTCGGACTCCCGATGGACGGGCCGGCCGTCAACCAGGTGATCGACGACCTGAAGCGGCTCGAGCACGAGGGGTACCACTTCGAGGCCGCCGACGCGTCGCTCGAACTGCTGATGCGCCGGGCCGCCGGCTGGCAGCCGGCCTACTTCCGCGTCGAGAGCATGCGTGTCATCACCGACGAGTTGCCGAGCGGCGACTTCTCCACCGAGGCCACGGTGAAGGTGTGGGTCGGCCCCGACGGCGTCGATGGTGCGGGCGCGCAGCGCCACGTCTTCACCGCCGAGGGCAACGGCCCGGTGAACGCCATCGACATGGCGCTCCGCTCGGCCCTCGCCGCGGTGTACCCGGCCCTCGACCGTGTGCACCTCACCGACTACAAGGTGCGCATCCTCGACGGTGCCAGCGCCACCGGGGCAGTCACGCGTGTGCTCATCGACTTCACCAACGGCGAGCGGTCATGGACCACGATCGGCGTGAGCGCCAACATCATCGAGGCCTCGTGGCGGGCGCTCGAGGACGGCCTGGTGTTCGGCCTGCTGCACGCCGCCGGCTGAGGCGCGAGACGCCGAGCGGCGCGCCTGGCACGTGGCCGCGGCCGCGGGTGTGCTAACCCTTCATGCATGGCCGCACCGAGATCAGCACCCGGGCCCACCGTCGACGACGCTCGCGCCTATTCGTCTCCGCCGGTCGTACCGGCGTCGTGGACGCCGTCGCGTCCCGGTGAGGTGCACGGCTTCCATCCCACCGGAGCCCGGCTGGGCTATCCCGGGCCCGATCAGGGCTTCGCGCTCAAGATCGCCAACGGGTTCCGCGGCCGCCTGGTGCTGCAGCGCGACGAAGACCCCGACGACGTGGTGGCCGGCTGCCTCGCCATTGCCCTCCGCCGAGCGTCGCTGTTCAGCCGTGCGCCGGTGGTGCACGACCTCACGGTCGCCTTCTCGATCTGGGGCTGCCTCGACGCAGATGCGCCGGCCGACCTGGTCGAGGCGCGTCGCCAGCACTTCTCCGGCGTTGCGCATCACCACCACTACGCCGAGCTTCGCCATCTCGTCGACATCGTGCCGGAGTCGACGCTCCGGCTCGCCCCGCACCAGCTGGCCGCCGCCCGGGTCAGGGCGAGGTGGCGGTCACTCGTCGGCATTGCGGGCTGAGCCGCCGTTGCGCGCCGGGCGGACGGCAGGGCGAAGGGCATGACAGCGGAGCGCGCCGTGGCGGGCGATTCGTCGGGCACCGTGTCGGGTGTGCTCTGGGCCGTGGCCACGGCTTTCTCGTATTCGCTGTCGGCGGTCGTGGGCAAGGACCTCCTCGACGCACTCGGCGCGCCCTCGCTGCTGTTCTGGCGCTTCGGAATCGCCACCGTGGTGCTCTGGGCCGTGGTGCTGGTCACGCGGCCGTCGCAGGGAATGCGTGTGCCGGGCGTGGCGCCGTGGCTGTCGCTGGTGATCGGCGTGATGTTCGGGCTGCTCGTGCTTGTCGGCTTCAAGTCACTCGAGACACTCGACGCGAGCGTCTACATCGTCGTCGTCTACGTGTACCCGGTCATCGTCGTCGTGGCGTCGTCGCTGCTGGGGCATCGCACGTCGCCGGTGATGTGGGTGGCACTGGCGATGGTGATGGGCGGCATCGTCCTCACCGTCCCCGAGCTGTTCGGCGGCGTGGGCGAGATCGACACGCGGGGCTTGGTGCTCGCCATCGCCCAGGCGGTGATGTTCGCCGCCTACATGATCGTGAACAGCCGGATCGTGCCCGCCCACGCCGATGGCACCGTCACCGCCGCATGGACGGTGCTCGGCGCAGTGCTCGCCCTGGCGCCGATGGTGGTGGCCGATGGCCTCGTGGTGCCCGACACGCAACTGCTGCGACTCGAGGTGCTCATGTTCGCGCTGGTGCCGACGGTGATCGCCACGGCCTGCTTCTTCCGTGCCATGCGCCGCATTGCCCCCGGCGTAGTGGCGATGATCATGAGTCTCGAGATCGCCCTTGCCATCCTCTGGTCGGTGCTGTTCCTCGGTGAGCGGCCGCGTGGCATCCAGTATGCGGGCGCCGGAGTGGTGATCGCCGCCGTGCTGCTGGCGCAGTGGGTGGGGCTACGCGACGAGCGCCATCGAGTCCGCGAGTTCGACGTGCTCGGCGCGTCGTCGGCACCCTGATCGGATCGCGCCGCCTCGGCGCCCGTCGCTCATCACCGAGCGACCCTGCACCGACGGCGAGTGGTATCTTCCGGCGATGACGGGTGCAGCAGACAGCAAGCCGGTAGTGGGCCTCATCGGGCTCGGCAATCTCGGCAATCCGATGGCAGTGAGTGCCCTCGCTGCCGGCTACCAGTTCGTGGTGCACAGCCTCTCGAGGGACGAGGCGGCAAACCTCGAGGCGCTTGGCGCGACATGGGCCGAGTCGGCGGCCGAGGTCGGCGCGCGCAGCGATGTGCTCATCACCGTGCTGCCCGGCCCGCAGCAGGTGCGCGAGATCATGATCGGCAGCGGCGGAGCGCTCGAGCGCATGCGGCCGGGGAGCACGTTCATCGACATGAGCACGTCGTCGGCCGAGGCGAGTCGTGAGGTGCAGGATCGCGCGACGCCGCGTGGTGTCGGCGTGATGGAGGCGCCGGTGTCGTTCCTCGCCAAGGCGCCGATCGGCGGCTCGCGTGCGTCCTCGTCGCTGCAGATCTTCGTCGGCGGCTCGCCCGAGCAGTTCGAGCAGCACCTGCCGCTGCTGCGCGCGCTCGGCGGGATGCCCGGGCAGATCTACCACGCAGGTCCCAACGGCTCGGGATACGCACTGAAGGTGCTGCTCAACCTGCTGTGGTTCATCTACGCCTCGGGTACGGCGGAGGTGCTGGTGATGGCGTCGCGGCTCGGCCTCGACATCCGCATGGTGCAGGAGGCGCTCTGCGCCTCGCCATCGCAGTCGAACTTCCTCCAGTACGACATCAACGGCGTGCTCGAGTCAGGCGACTACGACGAGGGATTCACGATCGATCTCGTCTGCAAGGACCTGCAGCTGGCTCTCGGCCTCGGCGAGTCGACGGGGATCGACGTCGAGGTGTCCAGGCTGGTCGAGCAGATCCACCGGCGAGCGCTCGCCGCCTACGGGCCGAAGTCGGGCGAGATGTCCGTGGTGAAGCTCTACGAGGACGCCGCCGGGATGCAGCTGCGCTCGCCCGCCCGTTGACGCACCAGGTCCGCTGACGGCGCTCAGGTGAGCGCGCCGTGGACGAGGCCGATGGCGGCGCTGGCGGCGACGAGCCACGCGGTGTTGGGCTTGCGCCACAGCAGCACGCCTGCGGATGCGATGCCGATGCCCCAGGTGAGCCAGTCGGTGAGAGCAGTGGCAGCGATGCGCGCGAGTGCGGCGGCCATCAGGCCGAGTGACGCGGCGACGATCGCATCGAGGGCTGCGCTGGCGGCGGGCGACGTGCGCACCCGCGGGAGGAAGCGGTCGGCGACGGCAACGGCGATGAAGCCGGGCGTGAAGATCGCGACGGTCGCCACGAGCCCCCCGGCGATGCCGCCCACCTGATACCCGATGAAGGTGGCGGTGGTGAAGAGCGGCCCCGGTGTCACCTGGCCGATGGCCACGGCATCGAGCAGCTGCCGTTCGGTGAGCCACCCGAGTGTCTCCACGAGATCGCGCTCGAGAAACCCGACCAGCACGTAGCCGCTGCCGAACAGCAGCGCGCCGATGCGGAGGAACGCCCACGCCAGCCGCCAGGTCTCGACGCTGTCGCCGTTCGCCGCTGCCGGCAGCGCCGGCAGCAGCACGACCCCGAGTCCCGCCGGCCGACGCACGGCCGTGGCGGCACCGACCAGTGCGGCAGCCGCGAGGATGGGCAACTCGCCGAGACCCATCGCCCACGCCGCTGCGGCAAGCGCCGCCACGACCAGCGGCGAGCGGCGCTGCCACGTGTCGGTGGCAGCGCGAGCGAGGCCGACCACGGCCTGGGCGACGACGCCGACCACCACCGGCAGGATGCCGTACGAGAGGTCGACGGCCGCCGCAGTCGTGCCGTAGCGCTCGTAGGCCCACGCCAGTGCCATCACGATGGCTACGGCCGGCAGCACGAACGCCGCGCCGGCGGCGGCGAATCCCGGCCAGCCGGCACGCCGGCGGCCGAGGGCGGCTGCGAGCTCGGTCGAACTCGGTCCGGGAAGCAGGTTGCACGCTGCGACCATGTCGAGGAACTCGCGATCGTCGAGCCACTTGCGGCGGACGACCATCTCGTCGCGCCTCATCGCGATGTGCGCGACCGGCCCGCCGAACGCCGTCACGCCGAGCCGGGCGAATACTGCTGCGACCTCGCGGGTCGTTGCACGGCTCACAGCAGCGGGACGACGGTGATGGCGATGCCGGCGAACTGCAAGCCTGCGGCAACGAGGGTGAACGCATGGAACACCTCGTGGAAGCCGACGACGCGCGGCCACGGGTTCGGCCGCCGCGTGGCGAAGCAGAGCGCGCCCAGCGTGTAGGCGATGCCGCCGAGCAGGATGAGCGTGAAGCCGAGCGCGCCGAGGGCGTCGGCCAGTTGGGGCAGCACCATCGCTGCAGTCCATCCGACGACAATGAAACTGGCGCCCTTCGCGACCGGCGGCGTGCGCGGGATCCAGTGGAAGGCGATGCCGACGGCGGCGCCGCCCCACACCGTCGACAGCACGGCGACCCGCCACGCCCCGTCGAGGCACACCCACGCCACCGGCGTGTAGCCGCCGGCGATCGCGAGGAAGATGGCCGACCGGTCGACTCGCTGGGCGATGCGCCGCGCGGCGGGACTCCATCGCAGTCGGTGATAGGCGGCCGACGCGCCGAGCATCGCCGACGTGCCGACGGCGTACACCGCGAGCAGCAACCGGCCGCCGGCCGACACCTCGGGTAGGGTGACGAGCGCGATACCGAGCGCGACCATCACCGGCAGTGCCCCGGCGTGCAGCCAGCCGCGCAGTGCCGGTCGGTCGGGGAGCGCGCCGGCGCCATCACCCACGCCGGGCGTCGGGCCGCTTCCCGAGGTGCCGCCATCCGGCACGGTCATGCGGTGGTGTCGGGTGCGTCGACGGCGTGGCTGACGAGGTCGGCCAGGTCGCAGAACTCGAGCGCCGACACGTGCGTGCTCGAGAGCCGAACGCGCGGCGCCGCGCCTGCCTCGAATGCCTCCTGCCAGCGACTGGCGCACAGGCACCACTGGTCGCCGTCGCGGAGCCCGGCAAAGCCGTACTGCGGCATCGGCGTGCTGAGGTCGTTGCCCACGCCACGCGAGAACGCGAGGAAGTCGTCGGTGCAGACCACGCAGACCACGTGCATGCCCGGGTCGTCGCCGCGGTTCTCGCAGCATCCGGTGCGGTAATACCCCGTGAGCGGGTCGAACGAGCAGGGCTGCAGTTCCTCGCCGAGGACGTTGATCTGGCGCATGGCTCCGACGCTAAACCGCGGAAGGGGTGCTGTGACACACTGGTCGGCACGTACTCGCGACAACGGCGTCGGGAAGGAACGGACAGCATGTCGAACGTGGGGCCCTCGACCGGGTCGACCGTCGGGTCCGCGTGGCTCGAGGAGGTGCGTGGCGGCATCGCCGCAGCGCACGGAGCGGCGGCAGCCGATGCGGTGATCGGCCGCGTGGTGCCATTCGTGCCCGCCGGCTACGACGAGCTGAGCTGGCCGAACAGCGCCACCGTCGACCTGCCGCTCGTCGACCGCCTCGCCCAGGAGGGGCCCGATGCCGCGCCGGCGACGGCGATGATGCAGTTCGCCGAGGCCGACGCCCACCAGTGGCGGTTCCGGATGTACCACGGTGGCCGGGCGGTGCCGCTGGCCGACCTGCTGCCGCTGCTCGACCACCTGGGCTTTCGCGTCATCGACGAGCGGGCCTTTCGGTTCGACATGCCGTCGACCGCCGTGTGGGTGCACGACGTCGGCGTCGAGGTCGCCCCCGACATTGCGTCGCTGGATGGCGCAGAGGGTGATGCCCGTCGTGCTGAGGTGCAGCGTGCCTTCCTCGCCGAGTTCGCCGGCGAGGTCGAGACCGACGGGTTCAACCGCCTCGTGCTCGCCGCAGGCCTGACCGTCCGCCAGGTGTCGGTGCTGCGCGCGTACGGCCGGTACATGCGCCAGATCGGGTTCCCGTTCAGCCAGCAGTACGTCGAGCACGCGCTCATCCGCCATCCGTCGATTGCCGCCGGACTGGTGGCGTGCTTCGAGGCCCGCTTCGATCCCGCTGTCGGTGCCGAGCGCGACCGCGAGTCGGCAGGTCGACGCAGCGCAGTGCTAGAGGCACTCGACGAGGTTCCCGGCCTCGACGACGACCGCACGCTGCGCACGATCCTGGCGCTGGTCGATGCCACGGTCCGCACCAATGCGTTCCGCAGCGGCGAAGACGGCGCTGAGCACCGCCCGGTGCTGGCGTTCAAGTTCGACGCGGCACGAGTGCCCGACCTGCCGCTGCCGCGTCCGATGTTCGAGATCTGGGTGTGCTCGCCCGAGGTCGAGGGCGTCCACCTCCGCAATGGGCGCATCGCCCGCGGTGGCCTGCGATGGAGCGACCGCCGCGAGGACTTCCGCACCGAGGTGCTCGGCCTCGTGAAGGCGCAGATCGTGAAGAACGCCGTCATCGTGCCGACCGGCGCAAAGGGCGGCTTCGTCATCAAGCGGCCGCCGGCCGACCAGGGCGAACTGCGCGCCGCCGGCATCGCCTGCTACACGAGGTTCATCGAGGGCCTCCTGGACCTCACCGACAACATCGTGGGCGGGCAGGTCGTGCCGCCGCCCTCCACCGTGCGGCACGACGCCGACGATCCGTATCTCGTGGTCGCCGCCGACAAGGGAACGGCGACCTTCAGCGACCTCGCCAACTCGATCGCCGCGCGGTACGGATTCTGGCTGGGTGATGCCTTCGCATCGGGCGGCTCAGTCGGCTACGACCACAAGGCCATGGGCATCACCGCTCGGGGCGCGTGGGAGAGCGTCCGCCGGCATGCCGCGGCGCTGGGCAAGAACGCCGACACCGACGAGCTCACGGTTGCGGGCATCGGCGACATGAGCGGCGATGTCTTCGGCAACGGCATGCTGCGCTCGTCGCACATCCGGCTGGTGGCGGCCTTCGACCACCGGCATGTCTTCCTCGACCCCGATCCTGACCCGGCGGCGTCGTTCGCCGAGCGCGCCCGCCTGTTCGCGCTCGAGCGCAGCAGCTGGGACGACTACGACCGGCAGTTCATCTCGGCGGGTGGGGGCGTGTACCCGCGGTCGGCGAAGTCGATCGAGCTCACGCCGCAGGTGCGGGGGCGCCTCGGTATCGACGATGACCGCCCGTCGCTCACCCCGAGCGAGCTCATCGCTGCCATCCTGCGGGCGCCGGTCGACCTCCTGTGGAACGGGGGCATCGGCACCTACGTGAAGGCGACTGCCGAAAGTCATGCCGATGTCGGCGACAGGGCGAACGACAGCGTGCGCGTGAACGGCGGCGAGCTGCGCTGCCGGATGGTCGGCGAGGGCGGCAATCTCGGGCTCACCCAACGGGGCCGAATCGAGTACGCGCTCGCCGGCGGGCTCGTGCTCACCGATGCCATCGACAACTCGGCGGGCGTCGACTGCAGCGACCACGAGGTGAACATCAAGATCCTCCTCGACATGGCCGTCGAGCGCGGTCGCCTCTCGCCCTCGGCGCGCAACGAATTGCTTGCGTCGATGACCGACCACGTGGCCGAGCTGGTGCTCGACGACAACCGAGCACAGACCCTGGCCCTTGCGATCGCCCGTCGGCAGGCGTTCCCCATGGTGAACGTGCATGCCCGCTACCTCAATCTGCTCGAGTCGGAGGGGTGGGTGAACAGGGCGCTCGAGTCGTTGCCGTCCGACCGCCAGATCGCCGAGCGGCATTCGGCCGGGACCGGCCTCACGACGCCTGAGTTCGCGGTGCTGCTGGCCTACACGAAGACGGCGAACGTGGCCGAGATGGGCCAGAGCGACCTGGCCGACGACCCGTACCTCGAGCCCGACCTCGTGCGATACTT
>JBJTRF010000216.1:0-3549 GCA_046076025.1 Ilumatobacteraceae bacterium | reverse complement strand
AGAAGCTCGTGTACCTCACCGACATCGAGGGACTCCGGCGGGTCGTCGACGATCCGTCGAGCCTGATCAGGCAGACCTCGCCGGTCGAGCTCGACGCACTGATGGCCGACGGCACGATCGCTGGCGGGATGATCCCGAAGGTCGAGAGTTGCGTGCGGGCGGTGCGCGCCGGCGTGCGGCGCGCCCACATCCTCGACGGCCGCATCCCGCACGTGCTGCTGCTCGAGCTGTTCACCGACGCCGGCATCGGGACGATGGTCCGATGAGCGGCCATCGACCGACCGGTCCGGGTCCGTCATCCACTGGCGCCGCATCGCATCAGTTCATGCGCGATGCGTCGTCGGCCGGGCTGCCCGCCGACCTGCAGCCTGACCACTGCCCGTTCATTCCCGTGTTCGGCGCGCCGCAGGTGATGTTCGTCCGCGGTGCCGGCACTGAACTCTGGGATGCCGAGGGGCGCAGATACCTCGACTTCCTCTGCGGCCTTGCCGTCACCTCACTCGGGCACTCGCACCCCGCTGTCACGGCGGCACTCGCAGAGCAGGCCGGGCGCCTGCTGCACGTCAGCAACTACTTCGCCAACCCGGTGGCGGCTGGCGCTGCGGTGCGGCTCGTGGCCCTGCTGCGCGATGCCACGGGCCTGGACGGCCAGGTGTTCTTCTGCAACAGCGGCGCCGAGGCGAACGAGGCCGCCCTCAAGATTGCCCGCAAGCACGGCGGACGCGGCCGGCACGAGGTGGTCAGCGCCCTCGGGAGCTTCCACGGGCGAACCCTGGCGGCGCTCGCTGCGACCGGGCAGCCCTCGAAGCACGAGCCGTTCCAGCCGATGCCCGAGGGCTTCCGCCATGTGGCCTACGACGACCTTGCCGCCATGGAGGCAGCGATCGATCCCTCGGTCGGCGCCGTGCTGCTCGAGACCGTGCAGGGCGAGGGCGGCGTGGTGCCGGCTAGCGCCGAGTACCTCCGCGGCGTGCGCTCGCTGTGCGACGAGCGCGACATCCTGCTGATCGTCGACGAGATCCAAACGGGTATCGCCCGAACCGGGCGCTGGTTCGGCTTCGAGCACGCAGGGATCGTGCCCGACGTCGTCACGATGGCCAAGGCGCTCGGCAACGGCGTGCCCGTCGGCGCCGTCTGGGCGCGACGCGACGTCGCCGCAGCAATGAAGCCCGGCGACCACGGCAGCACCTACAGCGGCACGGCCATCGCCACCGCCGCAGTCAACGCAGTCCTTGACGAGATGCACCGCATCGACGCGCCCGCCTGCGCTCGCGAGCGCGGCGCCGAATTGCGCTCGGCGCTCTCTTCGGTCGACGGCGTCGCCGATGTCCGGGGGGCCGGCCTGCTCCTGGCAGCCGAGCTCGCCGACGGCCTCGATGCGAGGGACGTGTATGCGGCTGCGCTCGACAGAGGCCTTGTCGTCAACGCCGTGACGGCCACTGCGCTGCGGCTCGCCCCTCCGCTCACCGTGACCGCAGCCGAGATCGGCGAGGCGTGCGGCCTGCTGTCCGCCGCCATTTCCGACGTGCGAACGAGAGCAGGCGGCTGATGGGCGTACAGCACTTCCTCGACGTCACCGACCTCGACTCGTCGTCGCTGACCGCCGTACTCGACCTCGCCGAGCGCCCTGCGCTGCCGAAGTCGCTGTCCGGGCACGGCGTGGCGCTGGTCTTCGAGAAGCCGTCCAATCGCACTCGGCACTCGTCCGAGATCGCTGTCGTGCAACTGGGCGGCCACCCCGTCTACACCAGGGGCGAGGAGATCGGCCTCGACTCGCGCGAGAGCGTAGAGGACGTCACTCGGGTACTCGCCGGCTACCACGCCGTGCTGGCGGCGCGTGTGCTCGACCATCGCACGCTGCGTCGCATGGCCAATGTCAGCACCGTGCCCGTGGTGAACCTGCTGAGCGACGTCTCCCATCCGCTGCAGGCGGTCGCCGACGTGCTGACGATGCGCCAGGTGCACGGGCCGCTGTCGGGCCGCACGGTCGCCTATGTCGGCGACTACTGCAACGTCGCCCGGTCGCTCGCCGAGGCATGCCTGCTGCTCGGCGCCGATATCGCCCTGGCATGCCCGCGTGCGTACGGGCCGGGCAGCGACGAACTCGATCGGCTCGGCGCGATCGGCAGCGCCACCGGTGCCGCAGTGCGCTGGACGGAAGACCCCGGCGCGGCTGTCGACGATGCCATTGCCGTGCACACCGACACGTGGGTGTCGATGGGCAAGGAGGACGAGAAGGCGGCGCGCATCGCCGACTTCCGCGCCTACACGGTAGACGAGCAGTTGATGGGTCGAGCCGCGCCCGGCGCCGGCTTCTACCACTGCATGCCGGCGTACCGAGGCCTCGAGGTGGAGGCCGCGGTGATCGACGGGCCGTCGAGCCACGTGATCCAGCAGGCACACAACCGGATGCATGCCGCGCGCGCCGTCCTTGCCTGGCTGACGGGCGTGCGCTGACGTGACGGAGGGACGTTGAGATGGCATCGAAGGTGCAGCGCCAGCAGGCGATCAGCAGGCTCATCGGCCAGCACGCCGTGACCAATCAGGCGCAGTTGGTCGACCTGCTCGCCGCTGACGGCATCGGTGCCACCCAGGCGACGGTCTCGCGCGACCTCGACGACCTCGGTGCCGTGAAGGTGCGCGTGCCCGGCGGCGACTCGGTGTATGCGATTCCCGAGTACGAGCCGCAGCGCCTCGCCCCCGAGGACCAGCTCCGCCGGGTGATGGGCGAGTGGGTTGCGGAGGTGAAGTCGAGCGGGAACCTCGTGGTGCTCCGCACGCCACCCGGATGCGCCCATGTCGTGGCGAGTGCCATCGACCGCAGCGGACTTCGTGGCATTCTCGGCACTGTGGCAGGCGACGACACGCTGCTCTGCATCGCCGAGGAAGACATCGGCGGCGTGGCACTGGTTGCCATTCTCCGCGACCTGGCGGGCCTCGGATGACCGGCGGTTCGACGCTGTGGCACGGTCGGTTCGGCGAAGGGCCGGCGGCCAGCCTGATGGCGTATACCGAGAGCCTGTCGTTCGACCAGCGCCTCTGGCTCGACGACATCACCGGGTCCGTGGCGCACGTGGGCGGCCTCGTGACCGCCGGCCTGCTGACCGCCGACGAGGGAGCGGCCGTCACCGCGGCGCTGTCGCAGGTGGCCGACGAGATCGGCGGCGGCACCTTCCAGTTCGCCGCATCCGACGAGGACATTCACACCGCTGTCGAGCGACGAGTCACCGAGCTGGCCGGCGCTGCCGGGGCGAAGCTCCACACCGGCCGCAGCCGCAACGACCAGTCGGCCACCGACGTGCGACTGTGGCTGCGGCGCGAGCTTCGTCGAGTGGGCGTCCTCGTCGTCGACTTGCTCGAGACGCTGCAGCAGCGCGCCGAGTCGGCCGATGGCGTCTACTTGCCCGGCTACACGCACCTGCAGCGCGCCCAGCCGGTGATGCTCGCCCACCACCTGCTCGCGCACGGCTGGTCGCTCTCGCGCCACGTCGACCGAGTTGGGGAGGCGCTGGCGCGCATCGACGTGTCGCCGCTCGGCGCCGGCGCGCT
>JBJTRF010000215.1:0-6735 GCA_046076025.1 Ilumatobacteraceae bacterium | reverse complement strand
CCCGGCACCGGCGATGTCGGCCAGCTCATGGCTGACGCGCAGCCCGAGGTCGAGTGCGGCCCGCTTCACGGGGCTCGGCATCACCTCGCTCCCCCGTCCGCGCCGCCGGTCGGGTCGGCTGACGACGAGCACCACGTCGTGTCCGTCCTCGACCAACGCGAGCAGCGTCGGCACCGCCATCTCGGGAGTGCCGAGGTACGCCAGCGAACGCCGGCTCATGTCGCCGCCCGCAGCGTCAGCGTCACGTGAGACGCAGGCGCCGGCGCTCGCCGCGGCCGAGCGGGTTCTCCTGCATGCGTCGGTACTCGGCCATCGCTTCCTTGCGCTGGTCGGTGCTCATGCGGTCGAACATCAGGACACCGTTGAGGTGGTCGATCTCGTGCTGGAACATCCGGCCGAGCAGCTCATCTGCCTCGATCTCGATCTCGTCGCCGTCGACCGACACGCCCCTGACCAGCACGTGGTTGGGACGGAGGATGTCGACGTAGAGGTCGGGGATACTGAGGCAGCCCTCGCTGTAGACGAACTCGCCAGCGCTCTCGACCACCACGGGATTGATGATCGCCATCGGCACGTCGTCGATGTCCCACACCACGACCTGCTTCTGCACCCCGATCTGCGGCGCCGCCAGCGCGATGCCGGAATCGGACTCGTAGAGGGTGTCGAACATGTCGTCGACGAGCCGCGCGACTCGGCCGTCGACATCGGCGACCGCGAGGGCCTGGGTGCGCAGTACCGGATCACCGAAGGTCCGGATCTTCTGAGCCATGTCTGCAAGGCTACCGACCAGTGGCCCAGCCCCCCTCGCACTACTTCGACGACGACCCGGCTGCACCGTCGTCGCCGCACGACATCGACCTCGTGCTGCCCGACGGACGGGTGACGCTGACCTCCGACCGAGGCGTCTTCGGATACGAGTCGGTCGACCCGGGCACCAAGCTGCTCCTGCTGGGCGTGCCGCCGCCCCCGCAGGACGGCCACCTGCTCGACCTCGGATGCGGGTACGGCCCGATCGCCGTGACGATGGCGCGCCGGGCGCCCGCCGCCACGGTCTGGGCCGTCGACGTCAACGAACGCGCCCGGTCGCTCTGCGCCGCGAATGCAGCCCGGCTCGGGCTGGCGAACCTGGTGGTGGCATCACCCGACGAGGTGCCCGACGACATCACCTTCTCGGCGGTGTGGAGCAATCCGCCGATCCGGATCGGCAAGGACGCCCTGCACCGACTGCTGCTGCGATGGCTCAGCCGCCTCGACGGCGATGCGTGGCTCGTCGTGCACAAGCACCTCGGCAGCGACTCGCTGCAGGCGTGGCTCGAGCGCGAGGGATTCGCTGTCGAGCGCACGTCGAGCAGCAGGGGCTACCGGGTGCTGCGCGCAGCCGGCACGCGGTCAGGCCCTGGGCGGATCAACCTCGACCCGGCATGACGAACCCCGCGGCCGGGGCGCCTCGTTGATCGCTTCCCCGAGCGCCATCCAGTCGTCGGCTCGCAGCAGCGCGCCCTTTGCGGTCCGCGCCCATTCGAGGCCCGTCGCCTCTGCCATGGCGACCGCCGCTGCACCCTCGAGGGCGGCGAGCGCAGCAAACGGCGGAAGCCGCATTGCCGCCCGTCGCGATGCCTCGTCGTCGACCAGTGACTCGAGCTCGCCGCTGGCAAGGGCCTGCACGACGGGGTGCCCGGGATCATGGGTCTGGAGCACGACGATGCCACCACCATCCGGCCGCCCGACCAGTCGGCCAGCGCGCACGACGAGCGCAACGGCGTGCTCCGACGCCCGGTAGCGCGGCGCGAGCACCTCGGCGTCGATGTCGAGGAAGACGACCGCGTCGGCGCGACCGGCGCGGTGCAGCACCGCCTCCGTGCCCACCACCACCCCTGCCTCCTTGATCGCCTGCGCCTGAACCTCGTCATCTGCGGCCATCGCCCCCGTGACCAGCAGGACCGGCCTGCCCGCCGCCGACTCGAGTTCCTCGCGCAGCCGCGTGACGCCCGGGCGGACATTCGACAGTGCAGTGGCGCCGCAGCGCTGACACACCACCGGCCGGCTGGCGGCGCAGCGAGGGCACGAGAGCTCTGCGTCGTCGGGTTGCATCACGGCGGCCGTGCATCGCTCGCAGCGCTGCAGCGACTTGCACGACCGGCAGGCCAGCAACCGTGCCCGCCCAGGGGCGTTGAGGACGCACACCACTCGCCGGTCCGCGTCGCGCAGCAGCTCGATCAGGCGCGAACCGACGATCGAGCGCCGCCAGGGCTCGACGTCGGATCGGTCGTCGATCTCCACTCGTGGCCATGTCGTGTCAGCGACGGCCGGTGATCGCCCGATCCAGTGGCGAGCGGACAGGGTGGGCGCCGGCGACAGGAGCCAGCACGATGCTGCTGCTCGCCGCGCCCGCTCGATGAGCACGTCGCGCGCATGCCACGTCGGCGACCGCTCCTCCTGATACGCCTCATCGTGCTCGTCGATGACCACCACGGCTGCGAGTCCGTCGCACGGCGCCCATGCAGCCGTGCGGCTGCCCACCACCACGTCGACTCCTCCTGCGGCGGCCGCCCACTCGCCGGGGAGCAGGGCCACGGAGAGGCCTGCCCGGCGGAGCCGCGTCGCCAGGGCATGTGCAGCCCGCGGCGACGGGTGCACGGCGATCGTCGGGCCGCACTGTGCTGCCTCGACCACCATCGGGAGGGGATCCGCGAACGGCGACAGCCGACGCACCTCGTCGGTCGCCGGCACCGAGGCCGACCGGCGCGTCCGCCGCGACGGCGGCAGGCGAACCACCATCGTCGGCGGCGATGCGGCGGCGAGGAAGGGGCGCAGTCGACCCGCCCCCCACCTGACCGACGCCCAGCGTGCGAGGTCGACGGTATCCGCACTCGGCCCGATCGACGACCACTTCGCGATCGGCACGAGCCGCGCCGGGTCGACACCGGCTGCGCGCTCGTCGATCAGTTCAGCCACCCAGCCGCCGACACGGCGTCCATGCAGCGCCACGCGGACCAGCGAGCCGATCCCCACGCTGCCGACCAGCGACTCCGGCACGCGGTAGTCGAAGTGCTTGTCGAGCCCGGTCACGTCGGGCACGACGCGCGCCACGAGACGCGGCAATGCACTCGCCTCGGTCACGCGGCACCATGCCGCGCGCAGCTCACAGTCCGACAGCGCGCCTGAAGGCGTCGAGGCGGCTGAGCGTCTCCCACGTGAACTCGGGGAGTGCCCGGCCGAAGTGCCCGTAGGCGGCTGTCTTCCGGTAGATCGGTCGCTTCAGGTCGAGATCGCGCACGATTGCCGCAGGACGCAGGTCGAACACCTCGCGGACCGCATTCTCGATCGACGACTCCGACACCTTCGCCGTCCCGAACGTCTCGACGAGCACGCTCACCGGATGGGCCATGCCGATGGCATAGGCCACCTGCACCTCGCAGCGCGACGCGGCGCCACTGGCAACGACGTGCTTGGCGACCCAGCGCGCCGCATAGGCCGCCGAGCGGTCCACCTTGCTCGGGTCCTTTCCGCTGAAGGCGCCGCCGCCGTGGCGGCCCATGCCGCCGTAGGTGTCGACGATGATCTTGCGGCCGGTGAGACCGGTGTCGCCGTGCGGGCCGCCAATGACGAACTTGCCGGTGGGGTTGACGTAGACGTCGTAGGCATCGTCGGCGAACTGCGACGGCACGGTGGGACGGATGACCTGCTCGATGAGGTCGGGGCGGATCACCGTGTCGCGCTCGATGCCGTCCTGGTGCTGGGTGCTGATCAGCACCGAGCGCAGTCGCGCCGGGCGGCCGTTCTCGTAGTCGATAGTGACCTGCGTCTTGCCGTCGGGGCGCAGGTACGGCAGCGCGCCGCTCTTGCGAACCTCGGTGAGTCGCTCGCTCAGACGGTGCGCCAGCCAGATCGGCATCGGCATGAGGTCGGGGGTCTCGTCACAGGCGTAGCCGAACATCATTCCCTGGTCGCCGGCGCCCTGCTCCTCGAGCGTGTCGGCAGCACCCGCCGAGCGCACCTCCTCGCTCTTGTCGACGCCCTGCGCGATGTCGGCGCTCTGCTCGTCGAGGCTGACGATGACGCCGCACGTGTTGCCATCGAAGCCGTACAGGGCGTTGTCGTACCCGATCGACTTGATGACATCGCGAGCGAGCCGCGGGATGTCGACATAGGCCTTCGTCGTGATCTCGCCGGCCACCACGCACAGGCCCGTGGTGAGCAGGGTCTCGCAGGCCACCCGGCCGTCGGGGTCCTGCTCGAGGATCGCATCGAGCACGGAATCGCTCACCTGGTCGGCCATCTTGTCGGGATGGCCCTCGGTGACGCTCTCGGACGTGAAGGTGTAGTTGCTCACCCGGGATGACTCCTCGTGTCGGAGCGGCGCGCCGCTCAGGATGTCGCGACGCCGTCGCCGCGCTGTATCTGGGCCACAGTATCCAGTACGGCCTTGGCGATAGTGCGTTTCGAGGACATCGGCACCTCGACGGGCGGGAGGCCGGGCCGCAGGAGCGTGACCGCATTGGTGTCGTGCTGGAAGCCGGCCCCGGGAGCGGCGACGTCGTTGGCGACCACGAGGTCGAGGTTCTTGCGGCGCAGCTTGGCCTCGGCATTGGCCAGCAGGTCGGCGGTCTCGGCGGCGAACCCGACGAGGACCTGACCAGGACGCTTGGCGGCACCGAGGCCGGCGAGGATGTCGGGCGTCGGCTCGAGGACGACCTCGGGCACGCCACCGTCCTTCTTGATCTTGCCGGGCGCCGGCGCCGCCGGGCGGAAGTCGGCCACGGCTGCGGCCATCACGATGACGTCGGCACGCCCCGCGAGGCTGTCGAGCGCAGCCTGCATCTCGGCAGCGGTCTCGACGGCATGGATTGCAGCACCGGGTGGAATCGGCAGGTCGACCGTCGAGACCAGCGTGACGCATGCTCCGCGCGCCAGTGCCTCGGCAGCGATGGCATAACCCTGCTTGCCGCTGCTGCGGTTGGCGATCACGCGGACTGCGTCGATCGGCTCGCGTGTGCCGCCCGCCGTGACGACGACATGGACGCCAGCAAGGTCGTATGTGGCAGCGAGTACCCGGCCGACGGCGTCGACGATGCGCTCGGGCGCGGCGAGGCGGCCCGCGCCGACATCCCCCCCGGCAAGGCGGCCCACCTCGGGGTCGACCAGATGCACGCCCCGCTGGCGGAGTGTCTCGATGTTGGCCCGCACTGCGGGGTGCTCCCACATCTCGGTGTGCATGGCCGGGCACACCACCACGGGTGCGCGCGTGGCGAGCAGCACGTTGGTGAGCAGGTCGGTGCTCAGGCCGCCCGCGTACGCCCCGATGACGCGGGCCGTGGCGGGCGCCACGAGCACGAGGTCGGCCGTCTGGCCGAGACGCGTGTGCGGAATCGGGGCCGTGTCGTCCCACAGGCTCGTGCGCACCGGCTCGCTGGCAAGCGCGGACAGCGTCGTGGCGCCGATGAAGTGCTGGGCGCCGGCGGTCATCACCGGGATGACGTGTGCACCGGCGTCAACCAGACGACGACACACCTCGACCGCCTTGTAGGCGGCGATGCCGCCCGACACGCCGAGGACGATCCGCTTGCCGGCGAGCATCGCTGGACCGGTCAGGCCGGCTCGGAGCCGTCCTCGGCAGGCGCCCCCTCGGCGAATTCGTCGGCGAGCGCTGCGTCGTCGGCGACCGTGTCGTCGGCCGGGACGACCGGCTCGCCGCGCTGGATCTTGCCGACGGCAATCTCCTCGAACCCGATGCTCAGCGGCTTGCTGGCGCGAGTGGGAACCTGGGGCGGCACCATGTGGCCGAGGCCGTCGCCGAGGTGGTTGTAGTAGCTGTTGATGTCACGTGCGCGGCGGGCCGCGAGCGTGACGAGGCTGAACTTCGAGTCGACCCGGTCGAGGAGTTCCTCGATCGGCGGGTTGATCATCGTGTCATGCGAGCGAGTGGACATCGGTACCTCGACGTGCTGGAACGTCGGCCCTGACGGGCCGAGAGCGACGGGTCAGCCTACCCCCGGATCAGGGCTGTGCACGGTGCGAGTTGATGATCCCCACCATCTCCCCCACCGTGCGCTCGAGGTCGTCGTTGACGACGACGTGGTCGGCGATGGCCAGTCCGACGGGCTCCTCGTCGAGCGCCTTCTGCAGTCGCTCGTCGACCTTGTCCTCGGGATCGCCGCGGCCGCGGAGACGCCGTTGCTGCTCGTCGCGCGATGGCGGCAGGACGAAGATGAGCACGGCCGCGGGGTGGATCGTCTTCACCTGGCGGGCCCCGTCGACCTCGATCTCGAGCACGACGTCGTGGCCGGGATCGGGATCCGGAAGCGGCGTGCCGTAGTAGTTGCCGAGGAACATCGTCCACTCGAGGAAGCCACCGGCCTCGATGCGGTGCTCGAACGAGGCCCGGTCGGTGAAGTGATAGGCGTGCTCGCTCTCGCCCTGCCGGCGCGGACGGGTTGTCCACGACCTGCTGAGCCACAGCTGCGGATCGCGGGACACCAGTGCATCGACGATGGTGCCCTTGCCGACACCGCCCGGACCGGAGACGATGTAGATCACCGCGCCTGTCCCATCTGTGCCATCACCGGCCGAGCAGCTCGACGAGTGCCTGCTTCTGGTGCGCGCCCAGACCCTGCACGCGGCGATTGTCGGGGATGCCGATGTCGTCCATGATGCGACGCGCCTTCACCTTGCCCACGCCGGGCAGCGACTCGAGCAGGGCCACCACCTTCAGCTTCTGGGCAACGTCGTCGACGG
>JBJTRF010000214.1:0-5908 GCA_046076025.1 Ilumatobacteraceae bacterium | reverse complement strand
CCGGGTCGCGGCCGGTGAGCGGCCGAAGGGCGTCATCCCAGTGCGGATTCGGCAGGAAGCGCAGGTCCATGACGATGTCGGCGTCCATCGGCAGGCCGTGCTTGTAGCCGAAGCTCTCGACGGCGAGGTGCATCCGCCGGGCGTCGTCGACGGCATCGAAGGCCGCCAGCAGCTTGGCCTTCAGCTGGTGCACGTTGAGGTCGGTGGTGTCGATCACCAGGTCGGCAGCGGACTTCACCGGCTCGAGCTGGCGGCGCTCGAGGTCGATGGCCTCGACGAGCCCATCGGCCTCGCCGTCGAGCGGGTGCTTGCGCCGCGTGGCGTCGTACCGCTTCACCAGCACGGACGTGGACGAGTCGAGGTACAGCAGCCGCACGCGATGGCCGCCGGCTCGCAGGGCGGCCACCCGGGGCAACAGCTCGACGTGTTGGCGGCCGGCCACCAGCGCCAGCTGGCCGATGCCGCTGCCGGGCTTGCTCACCAGTTCGACGATCGTGTCGACCAGCTCAGTGGGCAGGTTGTCGATCACGTACCAGCCGAGGTCCTCGAGCACCGCCGCCGCTGCCGAGCGGCCGGCGCCCGACATGCCGGTGATCAGCAGGATGTCGGCCATCGGCGCGATCGTACGACGGTCAGCGCTTGCGGGCGCGGAGGTACAGCAGCCGCGGCACCGTGCTCGCCGCCGCGTACTCCTCGGCCCGCGCGAGGAACCCGGCCGGAGGTGACGGCTCGTCCATCCGCTCGACGAGCAGGCCCTGTGCGGCGAGCGCGTTCACGTAGCGGCTGAGGGGCCGGTGGACGAAGGGAATGAACACGTCCTTCTCGACCTCCTCGAGCGTCTCGTCCTCGACGAGGTACGGCCCGATGCGCCAGTACTGCTCGGGCGGATCGAGCACCTGGTCGTCGATCCAGCCGCTGCCCGGCGTCTGCAGCAGCGGGTGGTTGAGGAAGAAGCAGAACCGTCCGTCGGGCACGAGCACCCGGGCCACCTCAGCGATCGCCGTGTCGACGTCGCGGATGTGCTCGAACACGAGGCAGGCGACCACGGCATCGAAGGCGCCGTTCCCGAAGGGCAGCGCGGCGGCACCCGCCTGGGCGACGCTGCTGCCTCGCTCGGCGGCAACCCTCACGCAGTTCCAGGTGGGATCGATGCCCACGACGGATGCGCCGAGCCGTGCGGCGAGCCGGCTGACCTGCCCGTCGCCGCATCCCACATCAAGCACCGAGCGGGCACCGGCCAGCTCGCGCGCCGCCATCGGGAGGATCTGCTCCTCGTACTCGGGGTCGGCGCCATCGGTGAACCCGTCGATCCACCAGCCAGCGTGGTGTTCCCACGGGTTGCCATCCGTCGGCGGTGCGGCCATGCCACCGAGCGTACGTGGGCGTTGCCGCCGGACGGCGGTTCGCCCGGCAGCCGCAGGGGTCCGTAGTCTCCCGCCATGACCATCAGCTTCCGAGCACTCGAGATTCCCGCCGCCGACCTCGCCGAGAAGCCACTCGGCCAGCCGTCAGCAGAGCCGCTGACGGGCGAGATCCTCACCCGGGCCAAGGTGTTCCTCGACAACCCCACCGTCACGGCCGGCACGTGGGAGTGCGAGCCGGGCGCCTCGCGCTGGGAGTTCACCACCCGCGGCGAGGTGATCTACGTGCTGAAGGGGCGGATGACGGTGCACGAAGACGGCGGCGAGCCCGTCGAGCTCACCGCCGGCTCGAGCTGCATCTTCTCTGTCGGCTGGAAGGGTGTCTGGACAGTGCACGAGACGCTGCGCAAGGTGTTCACCGTGTACCGCGAGCCGCAGTGAGGTTCTCGCTCTGGCCGTCGAACGGGCGCTCGTGGGACGAGACGCTGGCACTCGCCCAGTGGGCCGAGCACTCCGGCCTCGACGGATTCTGGTACGCCGACCACCTGATGCCGTTCCGGATCGGCGGGGTCGCCGACCCGGGCGACGCCCACGAGTGCTGGACCATCCTCACCGCCGTTGGCGCGCTCGTGCCCCGTGTGCGACTGGTGTCGATGGTGTCGCCCGTGACGATCCACCATCCGGTCGTGCTCGCCAAGCGCGCCGTGACCGCCGACCATGTGTCAGGCGGACGGGCGGTCCTCGGCCTCGGCGCCGGGTGGCAGGAGAACGAGCACGTCGCCTACGGCTTCGACCTGCCCGCTCCCCGTCAGCGAGTCGACCGCTTCGCCGAGGCGATCGAGGTGGTACAGCGACTGCTGCGCGCCGGCGACGGCGATGCAGTCCGGTTCGAGGGCAGCGCGTTCTCGCTGGCAGAGGCACCGCTTGCGCCGCGGCCTGTCGGCGGCCGGCTGCCGGTGCTCGTCGGTACGGGCAGTCCGCGGATGCTGCGGCTCACGGCCCGCTGGGCCGACGAGTGGAACACGTGGGGCGACCCCGACCAAGTGCGCACCCGCACCGATGCCTTCCTCGCGGCATGCGAGCGCGAGGGCCGCGATCCGTCGACGCTGCGCCGCTCGGTGCAGGCCCTCGTGTTCCTCGACGGCGGCCCCGCCGGCGAGCAGCCGGTTGCCGGTCGCAGCCTCGTCGGGTCGGCGGGAGCACTCGTCGAGACGCTGCAGCGCTACGCCGACCAGGGCGTCGACGAGTTCGCGATCCCCGACTTCAACCTCGGATCGACGCAGGCCGAGCGCATGGACGTGCTCGAGCGGCTGCGTACCGAGGTGCTGCCGCACGTGTCCTGACGCGTGCGGCAGTTCCGGTGACACTCAGCCGTCGGCGGGCGGCGGATGGAACTTGGCGTGCACGGCCTCGGCGACGTCGTCGGGCAGGAACGACAGGGCGCGCAGGTCGTCGAGCGACGCCCGCTTCACCGCGTTCACGCCGCCGAGCGCCTTCACCAGTTTCTGGCGACGCGCCTCTCCCAGACCTGGGATGCCGTCGAGCGAGCTCGAGGTCATCCGCTTGCCGCGGAGCTCGCGGTGGAACCTGTTGGCGAAGCGGTGGGCCTCGTCTCGGATGCGCTGCAGCATGAACAGGGCGTCGCTGCCACGGGGCACCTCGACCGACGTCGACCGTCCCGGCACGAACACCTCCTCGAAGCGCTTGGCCAGCGACGCCACCGGGATCTCGTCGGCCAGGCCGAGCGCCGCCACGACGCGCTCGGCAACTGCCAGCTGCCCCTTTCCCCCGTCGACGAGCAGCAGCTGCGGCGGGTAGGCGAACTTGCGCCGCCGTGCGGCCGGCCGCTTCCCCGCCGACAGCGTCGACGACGACGACGATGACGACGACGACGGCAATGCATCGCCGGGATCGACCGCTGACTCGAGCTCGCTGTCGAGTGGCGCGTCGCGCTCGTCGAGGTATGCCTGCAGGCGTCTCGTGAGCACCTCCTCCATCGCCGCGTAGTCGTCGTTGCCGTCGACCGTGCGCACCTTGAATCGCCGATACTCGCGGGGGTTCGGCAGGCCGTCCTCGAGTACCACCATGCTGCCGACGTAGTCGGTGCCCTGCAGGTGCGCCATGTCGTAGCACTCGATTCGCAGGGGCGCCTCCGGCAGACCGAGCAGGTCCTGCAGCTCGGTAAGGGCGCGGCTGCGGGCGTTGTGGTCGCTCGCCCGGCGGAGGCGATGCCGGACGAACTCCTCGGTCGCATTGCGGGTAACCGTCTCGTGCAGCGAGCGCTTGTCGCCCCGTTGCGGCACGCGTACCTGCACCCTGCTGCCCCGAAGGGCCGAGAGCCACTCCTCGTACGTCGCCGTCGAGTCAGGCTCGCACGGCACCAGCACCTGTTTCGGGATGCCGAGCGGCGGGTCGTCGCCGTACAGCGACTCGAGGATCCGGTCGACAAGCCCTCCCGGGGTGAGCGCCTCGACCTTGTCGAGCACGAAGCCGCGGCGTCCGACCACGCGGCCCTTGCGCACGAAGAACACCTGCACTGCCGCCTCGAGTTCGTCGTCGGCCACGCCCACGACGTCGAGGTCCTCGCTGCGCTCGGCAACCATCTGCTGCTTCTCGATCGCCTTGCGCACGGCGAGCAGTCGGTCGCGCACGCGTGCTGCCCGCTCGTACTCGAGCGCCGACGATGCCTCGGCCATCTCGGCCTCGAGTCGCCCGACGATCTCGTCAGTGTCGCCGTCGAGGAACTCGCACAGTTCGCCCACCAGCGCCCGATAGCGCTCTTCGTCGATCTCGCCGACGCAGGGACCGGCGCACTTCTCGATGTGGAACAGCAGGCACGGCCGTCGCAGGCGCTGGTGCTCGTTGAACTTCCCCTGGCTGCACGTGCGAACGGGGAAACTGCGCAGCAGCAGGTCGAGGGTGTCGCGGATGGCGTAGGCATGCGCGTACGGACCGAAGTAGCGGGTGCCCTTGCGCTTGCGACCGCGCATCACCATCGCCCGCGGGAACTGCTCGTCGAGCGTGACGGCGAGGAACGGATAGCTCTTGTCGTCGCGCAGTCGCACGTTGAACCGCGGACGGTGCTCCTTGATGAGGCTGTACTCGAGCATCAGCGCCTCGACCTCGTTGCGCACCTCGATCCACTCCACCGAGATGGCGGTGGCCACCATCTGCGCAGTGCGCGGATGCAGGTGGCGCGCGTCCTGGAAGTAACTCGACAGGCGCTGGCGCAGGCTGGACGCCTTGCCCACGTAGATCACCCTGCCGTCGCGGTCCCTGAACTGATAGGAACCCGGCGCATCGGGAATCGTGCCCGCAGGCGGTCGCTCGACCATGGTGCCGCGAGCCTATGGCGGTGCCTGCCAACAGTGCAGGTGGTGCGACTCGGCGCACGACGGGAGCCACTGTCCCGTGACGGGTAACGTGGCGGCCGATGGCCGGGCGGTTCTCACTCTCCTTCCCCGGTCGGCGCGACGAGGACGACCCCTGGTTCCGGATCGGCGGCCTCGACGTCACCACCTCGGTGCTCGTGCCGCTGCTGTGCGTGCTGTCGATGTTCGTGTGGGCGGTCAGCCCGTCGCTGCTGGTGCCGCTGGTGCTGTATCCGGGCGACATCACCGGCGGGCAGGTGTGGCGCCTCGTCACGTGGCCGATCGCCAACGCCCCCGACTTCTGGACCGTGCTGCTGCTGGCGATGCTGTGGTACTTCGGGCGCGAACTCGAGCGCATGGTGGGCCGCCGCCGCTACGCCACGCTCCTCGTCATGCTGGCCCTCATCCCCGGCATCGTCGCCGCCGTCGCTGGCATCGAGATGGCCGGCATCCGACCCGTCGAGATTGCGGTGTTCTGCATCTTCTGCGCCCAGTTCCCCGAGGTCAGGTTCTGGGGCGCGGTGCCGGCATGGGTCTTCGCCCTCGTGATCGTCGGCATCGAGGTGCTCTCGCTGGTCGGCAGGCGCCAGGGCGGCGGGCTGCTGGTGCTCATCGCGTCGCTCGCCACCGCCGCACTCCTGTCGCGTCGATACGGACTGCTTGACGCCTATGCCTTCATCCCGCAGCTCGGCTCGTCCAGCAGCGGCGGCGGCCGGAAGCGGAAGAAGCGCTCATCGGCGAAGCGGTCTCGCGGGCAGGCCGTGGTGCAGGGCCCGTGGGAGCAGCCGACACAGGGCCTCTCGCCTGCCGAGCAGGCCGAACTCGACTCGCTGCTCGACAAGACGAGTGCGAGCGGCCTCGACTCGCTGTCGCGCACCGAGAAGGCGCGCCTCAACGAGCTCAGCAAGAAGCTCCGATCGCGCTGACCGGCGGCGTCGCCGCGCAGCGGCCGCGTCAGGCGGCGATGGCCGTGGCGGGCCTACTGCGCAGCAGGTGCACGTAGGCAAGCACGAGCAGCAGTCCCGCCGCCACGGTCGACGCATCGGCCAGCAGGTGATAGCCCCACGCCTGCTTGATGAAGCCCGACGAGAAGGCGGCCAGGCCGCCGCAGAAGCTCATCGTCAGGTCGGCGGTGCCCTGCACCTCGACCCTCGACTCGGCGGGAACGGCGCTCGT
>JBJTRF010000213.1:0-8303 GCA_046076025.1 Ilumatobacteraceae bacterium | reverse complement strand
GTCGCGCTCGAGGCGGTCGATGATGCCGCGCAGCAGCACCTCGCCCACAGGTGCCTCGACGCGCAGTTCGAGGCCGACCGGCTGCACGTCGGCGGGGTTCTCGATGTCGAAGTAGCCCTCGGCGAGTTGGCGGGCGTCGGCGAAGAACTCGTCGGCCTCGGCCTCGGAGAGCAGCAGGCCGGTGAAGTCGGGCTCGCTGCGGTATTCGTCGGCGGCCTGGAGAAAGCAGGCCTCGCCGGCGGCACGCGTGCGCTCGGCAGCGGGCAGGGTGAGCAGCAGTTCGAGCGCACGGTGCACCAGCGAGCCCTTGGTAGCCGGGGCGCTGGGAGGTTCGCGCAGGCCCTCGATGCTGGAGAAGCGGAATGCCAGCGGGCACTTGAGGAACGAGTCGATGCGGCTGGGCGACAGCGTGGTGGGCACGGGGTACATGCCGCCGACTCTACGGAAGGGGTGCGCGGCGGTGGGGAGATGCCGTGTGCCGGCGGCGTCGCTGCGTCAGGAGACGGCGGTCACGAGTCGGCGTCGGCGACGAGGCGGGCCACGATGTCGGCGATCTCGCCCGGATGGCTCATCGGGCCGAAGTGTGTCTGGTGGCCGAGCTCGAGGTAGCGCCCGTGCGGCAGCCGCTCGGCGACCGCCCTCGAGATCGCCGAGGGCTGCAGTTCCTCCACCCGTCCGGCGATCACCACCGTGGGCGTGTCGATCGCCGGCAGTCGATCCCATGTGTCGTGACGGGTGCCGGTGGCGAAGGTCTCGGCCTCGGTGTCGGGCAAGCACTTCAGCCGCACGCCCTCCGGATCGGGGGCGAAGCCGTGCACGACGTATGCCTCGAGCGACTCGGGCGTGAAGATGCCGAGCGGCGGCTTGGCGGCGTAGTTGTCGATCGCCGCCTGGTGGCTGGCGAAGACGGCGCGTCGGCGGCGGGCGCCGCTCACCATTGGGTTGTCGTCCGGGTCGGCGCCGTCGCGGTGCTCGGGGCGCAGTCCCTCGGGTGGGAAGACGATGGGCTCGAACACCACGAGGGTGCGGAACAGTTCGGGCCGGCGTGCCGCCGCCATCAGCAGGCACGCCCCGCCCATCGAGTGCCCGAACGCGTCGACGGGCTCACCGGTCGCGTCGCGCAGCCACGTGGCGACTGCCTCGACGTCGTCGCCGTAGCGGTGCCAGTCGACGGGGCCTGGCGGACGCGGGGTGTCGCCGTGGCCGCGGTAGTCGAAGGCGATCGCCCGCAGCGGCACGCCGGGGCGCGAGGCGAGATGCCGGGCGACCGGCAGGTAGCAGCGTCCGTGAAAGCCGGTGGCGTGCGAGACGAGCAGAGGGCGAGCGGTGTCGGTGGCATCGCCGAGGAACTGCTGGCCGAGGTCGTGCACGGCGACGTCGACGCCGTCAGTCGATCGAAGCACGTCGGGCACGTGCATCTCAGGAAGCCGCCTTTGGCTCGCGCGGCAGGCCGAGCAGTCGCTCGCCGATGATCGTGCGCTGCACCTGGCTGGTGCCGCCGGCGATGCGCCCTCCCGGTGCCTGCAGCATCCCGAACGCCTCCGGTCCGTCGAGCATCGCGTCGGCGCCGGCGAGGTCGGCGCGCAGTGCGGCGCTGTCGAACATCATCTCGGTGATGCCGAGCTTCATCAGGCTGGCCGCCGTGCTGGCCACCGGGCCCTGGCGCTGCGCGAGCGACCGGTACGCGTGCCCGGCGCCGAGCAGCCTCGCCAGCCGCTGGCGGTGCGACGCGCTGACCTCGCGGCCCTCGGCGAGGCGGGACATCTGCTCGAGTCGTCGTTCGAGGCCGATCGCGCTCGTGCCGATGTGCCCGCGCTCGCTCGTGAGCACGGCCATGCCCACGCCCCAGCCGCCGTGCAGCGGACCGAGCAGGCTGTCGGCATCGAGCTCGACGTCGGTGAAGAACACCTCGTCGAACTCTGACTCTCCCGTCATCTGGCGCAGCGGCCGCACTTCGATGCCGGGCAGGTGCATCGGGCAGAGGAAGAACGAGATGCCCTCGTGCGGGCGCGCCTCGGGCGAGGTGCGTGCCATGAGGATGCCCCAGTCGCTGTACCGGCCGCCGCTGCACCACACCTTCTGGCCGTTGACGATGAAGCGGTCGCCGTCTCGGTCGGCACGGGTGCTGAGGCTGGCGAGGTCGCTGCCGGCACCGGGCTCGCTGAAGAGCTGGCACCACACCCGCTCGGCGGCGAGCGTGGCACGAAGGTGCTGGTGCTGCTGGCCGGGCGTGCCGAACCGCTGGATCGCCTGGCCGGCGAGCACGAGGCCCACCATGTTGAACGCGCTTGGCACGCCTGCCACCGCGCACGCGAACTGCCATGCCGCGTTGTGGTCGGCGGTGAGGCCCTGCCCGCCGAACGCGGACGGCCAGTGGATGCCGGCATATCCGGCGGCGAACAGGCGCCGCTGCCAGTCGAGGCCTCGTTCGACGAGGTCGACGGGGCAGATGGCGCCGTAGTCGCGCGGCGCGTCGACGGCGTTGTCGTCGAGCCAGTCGCGAGCTGCTGCGGCGAAGTCGTCGACGTCGATCACGTCCGCCCCGCTCGAGGCTCGCCGGTGCCGACGCGCTGCGCCACGGTCAGGCCGTCACTTGAAGAACGGCAGGAAGAGCGCAGTCTCCTCGGCGATGTTGCCGGGCACGGCGAAGCCGGTGCGGTCGGTGATCTGCTCCCAGTGGTCGCGCACGTCCTCGAGCGACAGGCTGGGGTTGTAGTAGCCCTGCGTCTCGGCGATCAACACGTGGGCCACGCGCCCGCCGCCGACGCTGAAGGTCTGACCGCTCACCGGGCAGTCGTCGTGGGCGAGGAAGGCCACCAGTGGCGACACGAGTGCGGGATCGAGTTTCTCGCCGAGTGCACCGAGCAGGTTCTCGGTCATGCGGGTGAACGCCAGCGGCGCGATGGCATTGGCCTTGATGTTGTACTTCGCGCCCTCGACGGCGAGCACCCTGGTGAAGCCGACGAGGCCCATCTTCGCCGCGCCGTAGTTGGTCTGGCCGAAGTTGCCGAAGATGCCGGCAGCCGACGAGGTGCTGACGATGCGGCCGTAGCCCTGCTCGCGCATCAGCGCCCACGCCGGACGGGTGACGTTGAAGGCGCCGCGCAGGTGCACGTCGAGCACGGGATCAAGCAGGTCGGGCTCCATGTTGTGGAAGGCCTTGTCGCGCAGAATGCCGGCGTTGTTCACCACGACGTCGACGCGGCCGAAGGCCTTCACCGCGGTGTCGATGATGGCGGCACCGCCCTCGGGCGTGCTCACCGAGTTGGTGTCGGCGACCGCCTCGCAGCCGAGGCCGCGGATCTCGTCGACGACGCGCTCGGCAGCGCCCTTGTCGCTGCCGCTGCCGTCGACGGCGCCGCCGAGGTCGTTGACCACGATGAGCGCGCCGCGCTGTGCCATGAGAAGTGCGTGCTGACGCCCGAGGCCGCCGCCCGCGCCGGTGATGACGACGACCTTGCCGTTGAATCCGAGATCTGCCATGCGGCTGACGGTACCGGCCGCCGGTTGCGGCGGCGAAACCAGGGCGTCAGAGCCCTAGGCGCTCTAGGGCGTGCGTCGTCAGGCGCTTGTAGTCGAGCTTGCCGTTGGCGGCCCGGCCGACGGTGTCGATGTCGAGCACGTGGCGGGGGGCCTTGTAGGCGGCGTGGTGCGCTCGTACGTGGGCGATCAGCGCTGCCGGATCGAGGGCTTCGCCGGCGTGCAGTTCGACGATCGCGGTGATGGCCTGGCCGAATCGCTCGTCGGGGACGCCGACGAATGCGGCGTCGGCCACCGACGGATGGGTCTTCAGCGCCTCTTCGACTTCCTCGGGGTACACCTTCTCGCCGCCGGTGTTGATGCACTGGCTGCCGCGGCCGAAGAGGCGCAGCGTGCCGTCGGCGTCGACCTCCGCCCAGTCGCCGGGAATGCTCCATCGCACGCCGTCGACCACCACGAACGTCGCCGCCGACTTGGCCTCGTCCTTGTAGTAGCCGATGGGGGTGCGGCCGCGGAGTGCCACCCGTCCGCGCTCGCCGCTGCCGGGCCGCACCTCGCGGCCGTCCTCGGTGAGCACCCTGGTGTTGGGTCCGAGCGAGAACGTGGCGGTGGTGGCGGGGGCTGCTGCGGAAGCTGCCGTCGTGGTACTGGTGGCCATGCCGATGGCCTCGCTGCTGCCGAGGCTGTCGATCATGATGAGCCGCTCGTTGTGCCGCAGAAGGCCTGCCTTGGTGTCAGCCGCCCAGATCACGCCGCTCGACACGATGACGCGCAGCGACGAGATGTCCCATCGGCCCGGCTCGGCGTCGAGCGCGCGCAGGATCGGCTTGGCGAATGCATCGCCGACGATCGACATGCTGTTCACGCGATAGTGCTCGATCGCATCGAGCAACTCGACGGGATCGAAGTGCCGGCCCTCGAGGGTGATGACCGAGCCGCCGAGCATCAGGTTCCACATCGCGTTGAACGCGCCGGTGCCGTGCATCAGCGGCGCCGCCGGAAGGTTGCGCGGGCCCGGTCCGCTGATGCGGTCGTCGAGCGCATCCCATCCGGGCGCCGGCAGCAACGGGCGCTTCGATGGCGCATCGAGGCTGCCCACCATGTCGTCCTGTCGCCACATCACGCCCTTGGGCATGCCGGTCGTGCCGCCGGTATAGAGGATGTAGAGGTCGTCGGGACTGCGACCCCACGACGGCACGGTGCGCGACGTGGCCGACGTGGCTGCCGCCTCGTACGGGATCGCCCAGTCGGGGCACGCGCTGCCGCCGACGCACATCCACGTGCGAATGCGCGGCAGGCGCGCTCGAATCCGCTCGCACCGATCGGCGAACGACGAGTCGAAGACCACGGCGACCGCATCGGCGTTGTCCCACAGGTAGACCAGTTCGTCGTCGGTGTACCGGTAGTTGGTGTTCACCGGCACGAGCCCCGCCTTGTAGAGGCCGAACATGCTCTCGAGGTACTCGGGGCAGTTGTAGAGGTACTGGGCCACCTTGTCCTGGTGGGCAGCGCCCTGCGCAAGGAGCGTGGCGGCGATGCCGTCGGCCCTGCGGTCGAAGTCGGCCCACGTACGCACCCTGCGCGCGTCGACGAGGGCGGGCGCATCGGGAATGCGGTCGGCGATGCGCTCCCAGATCTCGGCAATGTTCCAGCCGTCGGCCATGGGTGCCGACGGTAGCGGTGCCGTGCGCCGCGGTCCGATTCCGTGGCGGATGGCCGGTGCGGCGAGACGATGCGCGACGCGCCGGCGTCGTCGCCGTGCCGTCAGCACGAATACGGTGGCGGCGTGGACTTCGAGTTGCCGGCCGACGACGACCCGCGCCGGCTCGCCGTCCGCCAGTGGCTCGAGCGGCATCCCCATCCCTCCGGCCGGCACCTGGCGGAGGCCGGCTACGTGGCGCCGCACTGGCCGTCGCCGTGGGGGCTCGACGCCGATCCGGTGCACCAGTTGGTCATCGACGACGAGCTGGCGCGGGCTGGCGTTCGCCGCCCGGTGAACCCCATCGGCATCGGCTGGGCCGGCCCGACGCTGGTGCACGCCGGCACCGAGGCACAGCGGCAGCGCTACCTGGTGCCGATGCTCGCCGGCGAGGAACTGTGGTGCCAGCTCTTCAGCGAGCCCGGTTCCGGCAGCGACCTCGCCAGTCTCGGCACGCGGGCGGTGCGCGACGGCGACGAGTTCGTCGTCAACGGGCAGAAGATCTGGACGAGCCTCGCCCAGTACTCGAGGTTCGGCATCCTCATCGCGCGCACCGATCCCGACGCGCCGAAGCACCGCGGCATCAGCTACTTCATCTGCCCGATGGACCTGCCGGGCATCGAGATTCGCCCGATCAGGGAGATGACCGGCGAGGCCACCTTCAACGAGGTCTTCTTCACCGACGTGCGCATCCCCGCCGACCTGCTCGTCGGCGACCTGCACGACGGCTGGCGGCTCGCCAAGGTGACGCTCGGCAACGAACGCGTGTCCCTGTCGGGCGCCGGCGTGCTGTGGGGCCGCGGCCCGACGGCAGACGACCTGCTGGCAGCGGTGCGCGCCGCCGGCCCGGTGGCGGATCCGCTGATGCGCCAGCGCCTGGCACAGGTGTGCATCGAGCACCGGGTGCTCGACCTCATCCGCATGCGCACGGTCAGCGCGAAGGTGCGCGGCGAGCAGCCCGGCCCGGAGGCGAGCATCCGCAAGCTGCTCGCCGACGAGCACGGCCAGCACGTGATGGAGTTGGCACGCGACCTGGTCGGCGCATCGGCGATGCTCGCTGGCGGCAGGGCGCCCGACGGTGAGGATGCGTCGATGCACCCGCAGGCAGGGTCGCTGCACCACGCCGGATGGCATCACGGCTTCCTGTTCAGCCAGGCGCTCACCATCGGCGGCGGCACATGGGCCGTGCAGCGCAACATCGTTGCCGAACGAGTGCTGGGCCTGCCGCACGATGCCGATGCGACGGCGGGCATGGGGTGGGCCGAGGCCCAGCGGCTGCGCTGAGACTCAGCGCTGCAGTTCGCGCCGGAACCGGCCGCCCATGCGGGTGAGCACCACGGCCACTGCCACGATGAGCAGGCCCGACACGGCGATCAGCAGCGGCGCGCGGTTCTCGCCCGGAAAGAAGTGGCTGATCGCCCACGGCACGTTGACGAGCAGCCCGAGCGAACCGGTGACCGACATGAGGATGCGGCCGGGCCGCGTGCCGAGCGCCAGCATCGCCAATGCGCTGGCGAACCCGGCGATGGTGGCGACGCCGACGAAGCCCGATTGGAAGGCGACCGCCGCGGCGCCGGCGACGATGAGCACGCCGCCGGCCAGTTCGATAGTGACCGGGTGCGCGATGCGCTGGCGCATCACGACGGCGATCGACGATGCGCCGACGAGCCACACCACCAGCCCGGTGACGATGCCGGCGTCCTCGCCGAAGTAGCCGATCGTCCCCGGCACGTTGGAGATGAATGCGATCACCGCGAACACCAGCAGCGCGATGCGCTCGGCGCGCAGGAATGCGATCCGACGCGTCTCGGCGAGTGCGACGATGACGAGGCCGACGGCGATCGGCAGCAGCGAGCCGGGCTCGCGCCAGCGCTCGATGGGCAGCGCCGATCCGACGAGCGCACCGGCCCCGCCGACGACGCTGGCCAGCCACGGCGTCGGCGTCATGCGCCGGATGCCCACGGCGACAACGGCCGCCGAGACCGCCAGCGTCACGAGGCCGGCGGCGATCGGGCCGCCCACCGCCCAGAAGACGACACCCGTCGTCACCTCGAGGGCCGCAAGTGCGGAGAACTGCTGGGCGGGGCGCGCCCGACCGGCCCACAGCACGCCGCTGACGGCGAGCACGCCGACGGCGACGCCGATGGCCACCGAGTTGCCCGACGTGGCATCGAGGATGTCGTTGGCGACGACGCCGCCCACCACGCCGGCGGCAGCGCTGCCGGCAAGCCAGACGAAGCCGCGCAGTCGGGCGAAGGCGGGCTCGTCATCGGCGCGCACGAAGAACCCGACGGCGACCAGGACCAATGAAGCATGCGAGCGTGTCTGCCTTAAGCCGCAAGGAGCACATTGACATCAGGCGTCCTCATCAAGAGCAGCAAGGAGCGCCTTGTTGCGCAGCGGATTGACGCCTCCGACGAGTCCCCCGCGTCCCTTGAAAACGGGCAGACGAACCCTGGCGGATACAGCAGCATCCTCGTTCGCACGCAGCCGCAACCGAAACGCCTATTCGTTTAACCGTGATTGTCCAAGTAAAGGTCTTGGTGCCATCAGCAGCTTTATTTCACAACAGCAAACACCGTTCTGCAAAGCATATCGCCACCGGTTGCAGCGTTAAATAAACGGATAGCTTTTACTAAATGAGCTTTGTAGCAAAAAACTTGCGCTCATCACGATGGCTCTGATCACTCCGATATCGGGTCGTTTAACGGGGCGGGATATAGTCTCGCGTGGTGAGACTCCAGGCATTTAGTCTAATAACTAGGACGTAATAAACAGCTACGTGAATGTTGGCCCTTTGAGAGAGGCTATGGACCGCACAGAACGGTTTTATCTGATCGACAGACTTCTTAAAGCACGGGGTGCAATGCCATTAGCTGCACTGATGGAGGAACTTGGCGTATCCCGCGCTACTGCGCTGCGTGACTTGACCTACATGCGTGAACGATTAAATGTCCCGATTGCCTTTGACCGCAGCTTGGGGGGCTATCGTATCGACGCCTCCTCAGGTCGCTATGCACTCCCAGGGCTTTGGTTTAATGCCAGCGAGATCCATGCGCTGTTAGCCATGCAGCAACTACTGCGTGAAGTCGAACCCGGCTTACTTACGCCACACCTGGCACCG
>JBJTRF010000212.1:0-4525 GCA_046076025.1 Ilumatobacteraceae bacterium | reverse complement strand
GTGAAGCCCTCGGGATACGCCGTGAGGTGCTCGAAGACCGCATCGAGGGTCGCCCTCCCGACGCCCGTATCGATGTGCGGCCGCACGCCAGGCGCGGCAGGCGGCCGCGCCGCCGTCACCGCTGCGGGCGCCTGCGCCCGTGTCTCGTCGAGCGCCGCCTGCAACTTGCCCTGGTAGTCGGCCAGCACCGACTCGGCCTCCTCGAGGGTGATCTCGCCACGCTTCACCAGAGTCTCGACGTACAGCTTGCGCACGCTCCGCCGGTCGGCAATGGCGCGATACAGCAGCGGCTGGGTGTAGCTGGGGTCGTCGCCCTCGTTGTGGCCGTGGCGCCGGTAGCACACCATGTCGATGACGACGTCCTTGTGGAACCGCTGGCGGTACTCGAAGGCGAGCTCGGCGACGCGCACGCACGCCTCGGGGTCGTCGCCGTTGACGTGGAAGATCGGCGCCTGCACGGTCTTGGCGACATCGCTGCAGTACATCGAGCTGCGCGAGTGCTGCGGGCTGGTGGTGAAGCCGATCTGGTTGTTGATGATGAGGTGGATGGTGCCGCCGACGCGGTAACCGGCGATGTCGCTCATGGCCAGGCACTCAGCCACCACGCCCTGGCCGGCGAAGGCCGCATCGCCGTGGATGAGCAGCGGCAGCGCCGGGTACGAACCGGGCGGGTCGATGCGGTCCTGGATGGCACGCACGATGCCGAGCACCACTGGATCGACCGTCTCGAGGTGACTGGGATTGGCAGCGAGCTCGAGGCGCACCGACTCGCCGCCGGGGCCCTCGTACTTGCCGGTGGCACCGAGGTGGTACTTCACGTCGCCCGAGCCCTGCACCGAGCTGGGATCGACGTGGCCCTCGAACTCGCGGAAGATCTGGTCGTAGCTCTTGCCCATCACGTTGGCCAGCACGTTGAGCCGGCCGCGGTGGGCCATGCCGAGCACGGCACCGTCGAGGCCGTCGTCGGCCGCGGCGGACAGGATCGTGTCGAGCACCGGGATCGCCGACTCGGCGCCTTCGAGGCCGAACCGCTTGGTGCCGACGTACTTGGTGGCGAGAAACTTCTCGAATGCCTCGGCGGCGTTGAGTCGCTCGAGGACGCGGCGCTTGCGCTCCTTCGAGAACTGGTAGTCGACACCCTCGACCTTCGACTGGATCCACCGCTGCTCGGCGAAGTCCATGATGTGCATGTACTCGATGCCGATGGTGCGGCAGTAGGCGTCGCGCAGTACGCCCAGCAGGTCGCGCAGCGCCAGCCGCTCGCTGCCGCCGACGCCGCCGGTGAGGAACTCGCGGTCGAGATCCCAGATGGTGAGGCCGTAGGTCGCCGGGTCGAGTTCGGGCGGCATGTGCGGCGTCTTCCAGCGCAGCGGGTCGAGGTCGGCGATGAGGTGCCCGCGCACGCGGTGCACGCGGATGAGCGTGGCGACCTGCATCTGCTTGTGCAGCATCGCCTCCTCGCTCGTCATGGCGTGCCGGTCGACGTTCCACTTGACGCTCTCGTACGGCACCTCGAGACTTCGGAACACGTCGTCGTAGAAGCGGTGCTCGCCGAGCAGCAGTTCATGGACCCGCTTCAGGAACATGCCGCTCTCGGCACCCTGGATGATGCGGTGGTCGTAGGTGCTGGTGACCGTGACGACCTTGCTGACGCCGAGCGAGCCGAGGGCGCGCTCGTCGCTGCCCTGGAACTCGGCCGGGTAGTCGATGCTGCCGACACCGACGATGACGCCCTGGCCGGGCATCAGGCGCGGCACGCTCTGCACCGTGCCGATGGTGCCTGGGTTGGTGAGGGTGACGGTGGCGCCCTGGTAGTCGGAGATCTCGAGCTTGTTGGTCTTCACCTTGCGGATGAGTTCCTCGTAGCTGGCGAGGAACCCCGCGAAGTCGAGCGTGTCGGCGTTGCGCAGCACCGGCACCACGAGCGTGCGCGTGCCGTCGCCCCGGTCGACGTCGACGGCCAGGCCCATGCTGACGTGGTCGTGACGGACGACGCGGGGCTTGCCATCGGGCCCGGTGACGTACTCGTTGTTCATCACCGGCACGGCGTCGGCGATGGCGCGCACCACTGCGTAGCCGATGAGGTGGGTGAAGCTGACCTTGCCCTGGCCGGTGCGCGCCCGGTAGCCGTTGACCACGCCGCGATTTACCTCGAGCAGCTTGGCCGGGATGTTGCGGAAGCTGGTGGCCGTGGGCACGGAGAGGCTGCGCTCCATGTTGGCGGCGATTGCCGCGCCGGCGCCGCGGATGGGGTCGCCCCGGTCGGCGCCCGGCGTTCCGGCCGGCACGGCGGCGGGGGCAGGGGCGGCCGGCTGCGGCGCAGGGGGCACCGTTGCGGGGGCTGGGAGGCTGCCGTTGCCGGACGGCATCGCGGCTGGGGCGGCCAGTCCGTTGGCGGCCATCGGCCGGTAGTCGCTGAAGAACTCGCGCCACGACTCGGGAACCGAGCGGGGATCCTCGAGGAACCGGTGGTACATCTCCTCGACGAGCCACGCATTCGGCCCGAACCCGGTGGTCCGCTGGTCGTCTGTCACGTCATCCGAGCGTACTTGCGGGCTCCCTGCGTTGCCGCGCCAAAGCGCCCGCTTTTACACTCGCCGCATGTCCCATCGCCGCATGTCACGCCGTCTCTCCCTCGTCGCTGCGAGCAGTGCCGCAGCACTCGCACTCGCCGCCTGCGGCGGGTCGGGCACGTCGACTCCGGCAACCGTCCCCGCCGACGCCGACGTCGTGGTGCGCGCCCTCGACGGTGTGGTGTGGGACAAGGACGAGTACGCCGCCACGGCCGAGAACGGCGAGGTGACCATCTACAGCGTGAACGACTCCGGCATCGCCCACAACCTTCACGTGCAGACCACCGACGGCACCGGCATCGGTGACTTCATCGACCTGCCGGCGCGCGGGTCGGATGGCGAGAAGACGTGGAAACTCGAGCCCGGCGAGTACCGCATCGTGTGCCTCATCCCCGGTCACCAGAACATGGACTCACTGCTGACCGTCAGCTGAGGCTTCTGCCGAAAACAGCGAACGGGCCTGCCCTCCCCCGCAGGAGATGGCAGGCCCGCTGCGCGTTAGGTCAGGCTGCGAGCAGTGTCTCGGCCAGGATGAGGAAGACCACCCAGAGACCGAACGCCGAGATGAGCGGATTGCGCACGCCGGGGCCGTCGTAGAGGACGTTGAGACCCTTGTTGGGCGTCGTCTTCCACGGCATGAGGCCGAGGGCGTTGAGCTCGAGGATGACGATGATCACGAGGGCGATCGCCCAATAGGTTCCCATCGCGCTCGACTCGAGAGTGTCGCCGCTGTTCGTGCTGTGCGACTTGTACACCATGAAGAACAGCATCGTGATCGAGAAGATCGCATTCTGTCGGCTGGCCATCAGCGCTCGGCGCCCCGCTGCGGCAGCATTCGGATCGGCCTCGCCGCCGTTGAGCACGTTGACAGCATTGGCCAGCACGACCTTCTGATTGCGCCAGATGACGCCCCACACGTTCAGCATCATGATGGTGCCGAGGAGCATGCCGGTGCTGATGGCGATGCCGCCTGAGTTCTTGCCGAAGCCCTCCGAGTAGTAGCCCTCGGTGACCACGGTGATGAGGATGCCGGTGACGAAGGTGCTGATGGCGGCCCAGCGGAACCACCACAGCGCCTTGCGCGCCACCTTGTCGATGGCGATGTTGCGGGCACGGCCCTCGTCGCCGAAGGCAGCGAACGCCGGCACCTGCACGAAGTTGAAGTAGTAGAGCAGGCCGATCCACATGATGCCGACGAGGATGTGGAGCCAGCGGAATGCGAACCCGCCGAGGTCTGCCTGGCTGAAGAAGCTGTCTGCGAGCACGTTCAGTACCCCTCTCTAGTGAATTCTGAGACGAGGCGACCGTAGCACCGCCGACGGGCGGCCAGCGTGAACCGTCACAGGGGTGGGCGGTTAGCCTGCGGGGCGTCATGGCTCATGAGTTCATCTACACCTGCTACAAGCTCGCCCGGCACTACCCGCCCGACCGCACGGTGCTGGAGAACATCTCGCTGTCGTTCTATCCAGGCGCCAAGATCGGCGTCCTCGGCGCCAACGGCGCCGGCAAGAGCAGCCTGCTGCGCATCATGGCCGGCCTCGACGACGGCTACACCGGCGAGGCCCGCCTCACCCCCGGGTTCACCGTCGGCTATCTGGCCCAGGAACCGCAGCTCGACGCCTCGAAGGACGTCAAGGGCAACGTGATGGACGGCGTGGCCGCCGTGCAGGGCCTCATCGACCGGTACAACGAGGTGATGGCGATGTGGGGCGACCCCGACGCCGACTTCGACAAGGTCGGTGCCCTGCAGGCCGAGCTCGAGGACAAGATCGCCGCCGCCGATGCCTGGAGCCTCGAGCGCAACGTCGAGATCGCTATGGACGCCCTTCGCTGCCCGCCCGACGATGCCGACGTCGCCATGCTGTCAGGCGGCGAGCGGCGGCGGGTGGCGCTGTGCCGGCTGCTGCTGAGCCGTCCCGACCTGCTGCTGCTCGACGAGCCCACCAACCACC
>JBJTRF010000211.1:0-2601 GCA_046076025.1 Ilumatobacteraceae bacterium | reverse complement strand
GACGATGGCGTGCACTGCCTCGCCCCACTGGTCGCTCGGGATGCCGATCACCGCCACCTGCAGCACGGCCGGGTGGCTGGCAATGGCGTTCTCGACCTCGGTGCTGTAGACGTTCTCGCCGCCGGTGACGATCATGTCCTTCACGCGGTCGACGAGGTACAGGTAGCCGTCCTCGTCGAGGTAGCCCGCGTCGCCGGTGTGGTACCAGCCGCCGCGGAATGCCTCGGCCGTGGCCTCGGGCTTGTTCCAGTACTCGATCATGTAGTTGCCGGCCCGGGCGCACACCTCGCCTGCCTCGCCTGGCGGCAGCGGCTTGCCGTCGTCGTCCTGGATGCTCAGCACCACGCCCTGCAGCGGGTAGCCGGCCGCACGCAGGTACTTGCCGCCCTTCCGGTGCTCGTCGGGGCCGAGGAGCGTGAGCACGCTCGAGCACTCGGTCATGCCGTAGCCCTGCCAGATGTTCATGTTGGGGTACATCGCCAGCAGCTTCTCGAGCAGCGCCTGCGGCATCGGCGACGCGCCGTACACAAGGTGCTCGAACGTGCCGAGGCCGTCCGGGGTGAACTCGGGATGGGCCATCGTCATGCCGATCATCGTCGGCACCATCACCGTGAGCGTGGGCTTGTACTGGCGCACTGCGGCCATCACTGCCTTGGGATCGAACAGCGGCACGATGACGGTGTGCGCTCCCACGGCCGGCGCACCGAGCACGCCGAACATGGAGGCGGCATGGAACATCGGCGTCTGCAGCAGGCTCACCGACGAGCGGTCGAGCTTGAACGCCATCATCACGTGGTACATGTTCAGCATCTCGGCGCGCTGGTCGAGCAGCACGCCCTTCGGCAGGCCCGTGGTGCCGCCGGTGTACATCAGCACCACTGGGTCGGTCTCGTCGCCCTCGTCGGGGATCGTGGGCGTCGCCGAGGCGAGCAGGTCGTCATACGTCACCGTGTGCGGCGCGTTTTCGGCACCGGCACCGATGAGCACGACATGCTCGAGGCCGGCCTCTTCCTTCACCTTGTCGATGAGCGGCGCAAACCAGGCGTCGACGAAGCACACCTTGGTGCCCGAGTCGCGCAGCACGTAGGCCAGCTCCTTCGGCGCGAAGCGAAGGTTGAGCGGGTTGACGATGCCGCCGCCCAGGAATGCTGCGTGGTAGAGCTCGAGGTACTCAGCCGAGTTCAGGCACATCACCGCATAGCGGTCGCCTCGCCCCACGCCGAGCGACCGCAGCCCGCCGATCAACCGGCTGATGCGATCGAGGTGCTGCGCGTAGGTAGAGGTGGCACCCGTGCCGGCATTGGTGGCAATGAGCCGATCCGCATTGCGGTCGACGGCGGGCAGGAGCATCCGGTGGTAGATGAGTTCCTTCATGGCCACACAGTAGGCGAGGCGCGCCACCCGCTTCACCCCGTGCTCCCACCTAGTCTCACGCCATGACAACCGTCGACGCCCAACGCCTGCCGAGCCGGGCCCGCGTGGTGGTAGTCGGCGGCGGCATCATCGGCACCTCCATCGCCTACCACCTCGGCCAGCTGGGATGGACCGACACCGTCCTCGTCGAACGCGACCAGCTCACCTCCGGCACCACGTGGCATGCCGCCGGGCTGATGGTGACATACGGGTCGCTCTCGGAGACCTCCACCCGCCTGCGCCAGTACACCCGCGACCTCTACGCCCGGCTCGAGGCCGAGACCGGGCTGGCAACCGGCTTCAAGCCGGTGGGCTTCGTCGAGCTCGCCGCCGATCCGGGCCGCCTCGAGGAGTACCGGCGGGTCGCTGCCTTCAACCGCCACTGCGGGGTGGACGTGCACGAGATCTCGCCCCGCGAGGTAGCCGACCTGTTCCCGCTTGCCCGAACCGACGACCTGCTCGCCGGGTTCTACGTTCCTGGCGACGGCCGCGTGAATCCCGTCGACGCCACCATGTCGCTCGCCCGTGGCGCGCGGCAGTTCGGCGTCACCATCGCCCAGGGCGTCGCCGTCACGGGCGTGCGCGTCGACGGGCGGCGCGTCACCGGCGTCCACACCGACCACGGCACCATCGAGTGCGAGTACGTCGTCAACGCCGCCGGCATGTGGGCACGTCAGCTGGCCGAGCGATCGGGGGTCGCTGTCCCGCTGCAGGCGGCCGAGCACTACTACCTGATCACCGAGGAGATGGCCGGCCTCGATCCGTCGTGGCCCGTCATCGAAGATCCCCTCAACTTCGGCTACTACCGCGAGGAGGTCGGCGGCCTGATGATCGGGCTGTTTGAGGCTGTCTGCGCACCCTGGAACGTCGGCGCCATTCCCGCCGACTCGTCGTTCACCTCCATCGTCCCCGACTGGGACCGCATGGCACCGTACGTCGAGGCCGCGATGAGCCGCGTGCCCGCCGCCGCCGACACCGGCATCCGCACCTTCTTCTGCGGTCCCGAGAGCTTCACGCCCGACCTGTCGCCCATCGTCGGCCCCGCTCCGGAACTCGACGGCTACTTCGTCGCCGCCGGCCTCAACTCGATCGGCATCCTCACGGGTGGCGGACTCGGGCGACTGGTGGCGCACTGGATCGCCGACGGCGATCCAGGGGCCGACGTCACCGGCATCGAGCCGGCGCGCC
>JBJTRF010000210.1:0-12063 GCA_046076025.1 Ilumatobacteraceae bacterium | reverse complement strand
CTGATGAAGCTCAAGCGCGATGCCGAGGCCTACCTGGGCACCGAGGTCACCGACGCCGTCATCACCGTGCCCGCCTACTTCGACGACGCACAGCGCACCGCCACCAAGGAGGCCGGTCAGATTGCCGGCCTCACCGTGCTGCGCATCATCAACGAGCCCACCGCAGCCGCGCTGGCCTACGGCCTCGACAAGAGTGCCGAGGACGAGAAGGTCCTGGTGTTCGACCTCGGCGGCGGCACGTTCGACGTGTCGGTGCTCGAGATCGGCGACGGCGTATTCGAGGTGAAGAGCACGCACGGCGACACGCAACTGGGCGGCGACGACTGGGACCAGCGCGTCATCGACTGGCTGGTGAAGGAGTTCAAGTCGAAGCACGGTGTCGACCTCGGCGCCGACAAGATGGCAGCGCAGCGCCTGAAGGAAGCAGCCGAGAAGGCCAAGATCGAGCTCAGCCAGGTGCAGCAGACGCAGATCAACCTGCCGTTCATCACCGCCACCGCAGAGGGCCCGCTGCACCTCGACGAGTCGCTCTCCCGGGCCAAGTTCCAGGAGATGACCGCCGACCTCATCGAGCGCTGCCGCATCCCGTTCGAGCAGGCGCTCAAGGACGCCGGCATCACCAAGGGCGAGTTGCACCACGTCATCCTCGTCGGCGGCTCCACCCGCATGCCGGCCGTCAGCGATCTCGTCACCAGCCTCACCGGCAAGGAGCCCAACAAGTCGGTGAACCCCGACGAGGTCGTCGCCGTCGGCGCTGCCGTGCAGGCCGGCGTGCTGAAGGGCGACGTGAAGGACGTGCTGCTGCTCGACGTCACCCCGCTCAGCCTCGGCATCGAGACCAAGGGCGGTGTCATGACCCGTCTCATCGAGCGCAACACCACCATCCCCACCAAGCGCACCGAGGTGTTCACCACCGCCGAGGACATGCAGCCCTCGGTCGAGATCCACGTGCTGCAGGGCGAGCGCGAGATGGCCAGCTACAACAAGACCCTCGGCAAGTTCCAGCTCGTCGACCTGCCGCCGGCACCGCGAGGCGTGCCGCAGATCGAGGTCACCTTCGACATCGACGCCAACGGCATCGTGCACGTCAGCGCCAAGGACCGCGCCACGGGCAAGGAGCAGAGCATGACCATCACCGGTCAGAGCACGCTCGGCAAGGACGACATCGCCCAGATGGTGAAGGACGCCGAGGCCCACGCCGAAGAGGACCGCAAGCGCCGCGAAGAGGCCGAGATCCGCAACAACGGCGACTCGCTCGTCTACCAGACCGAGAAGATGCTGCGCGAGCAGGGCGACAACCTCACCGACAAGGCAGCAGTCGAGGCACCGCTCGGCGAACTGCGCACCGCGCTCACCGGCAGCGATGCCGATGCCATCAAGCGCGCGTCCGACGCCCTGTCGGCGGCACTGCAGGTGGCCGGCCAGCAGCTGTACGAGAAGGCCGCCCGCGACCAGTCGGCCGGCACCTCGGCCTCGGGCCAGTCCTCTGGCGACGACGACACCATCATCGACGCCGAGATCGTCGACGAGAAGTGAGCTGCTCGTGACCGACGCCCACGACGACCTCGCGCCGTTCGACGACAGCGAACTGAGCGACGACCGCACCAGCGAGATAACCAGGATCCGCCCCACCGCCGGCGATGCGGCGTCGGCAACCGGCGACGCTCCGGAGCATGCCGACCTCGCCGCGAGCGAATCGGCCGACGATGCCGCCGACGCAGTCGAGCACGATCTCGAAGCACTGCTCTCGGAGCGCGACACCCTGAAGGATCTCGCACAGCGGCTGCAGGCCGACTTCGACAACTACCGCAAGCGGGTTGCGGCGCAGACCGCCGACGACGTGCAGCGCGCCACGGGCAAGATGGCCGAGGCGTTCCTGCCGGTGCTCGATGCCGTCGAGGCAGCGTTCGTGCAGCACCCGGCGGCCATCGAGCCGATATTCAACCTGCTGCTCGGCGAGATGCGCCGCCTCGGCCTCGAGAGCATGAACCTGCACGAGCAGCCGTTCGATCCCAACCTCGCCGAGGCGGTGCTCCACGAACCCGGCGATGGCGAGCCCGTGGTCGCCGAGGTACTCCGCAGCGGCTACACCTGGAAGGGCAAGGTGCTGCGCCCCGCAATGGTGAAGGTGCGCGGCTGACTCGTGACGGCGCTGCACCGCACGTTGCGACTCGGCCCGAGGTAGGACGCCATGGCTGCTCAGCGAGAGTGGTTCGAGAAGGACTACTACAAGGTGCTCGGCGTACCCGAGACCGCCTCGGCCAAGGACATCACCAAGGCCTACCGCAAGTTGGCCCGCGAAAGTCACCCCGACACGCATCCGGACGACACCGCTGCCGAGGAGCGCTTCAAGGAGATCAGCGCCGCCTACGACGTGCTGGGCGACGACTCCAAGCGCAAGGAATACGACGAGGTACGCCGCCTGGGGCCGACCGCCGGCGCCTACATGGGCCCCGGCGGACCCGGCGGGGGCTTCAACTTCAACGTCGGCGCTGACGGACTGGGCGACCTCCTCGGCCAGATGTTCGGACGGGGCGCGCGTGGTCGTGGCGCATCTGCCGGTGCTGGCCCGCAGCGTGGCACCGACATCGATGCGGTGCTCACGCTCAGCTTCGTCGACGCCGCCAAGGGCCTCACCACCAGCCTGCATCTCACTGCCGATGCCACGTGCTCGACCTGTGGCGGCAGCGGCGCCAAGCCGGGTACGCAGCCGCGCATGTGCTCGCAGTGCGGTGGCCGTGGTGCCGTCGACGAGAACCAGGGCCTGTTCTCGTTCTCCTCGCCATGCCGAGGCTGCGGCGGGCGCGGCGTGGTAATCGACAGCCCCTGCGGCACGTGCCGCGCCTCGGGCATCGAGCACCGGCCGCGCGACGTGCAGGCTCGCATTCCCGCCGGTGTTGCCGACGGCCAGCGCGTGCGGCTGAAGGGCCGCGGGGCGCCGGGACGAAATGGCGGGCCGGCGGGCGACCTCATCGTCGAGTGCCGGGTGACGCCGCACCCGCTGTTCGCCCGCGACGGCACCAACCTCACCCTCACCGTGGCGGTCACCTTCGCCGAGGCGGCGCTCGGCGCCGACATCGACGTGCCCACCCTCGATGGACCGCCGGTGATGCTGCGTCTTCGGCCGGGCACGCAGTCGCGTAGCCGCCACCGCGTGAAGGGCAAGGGCATCGCCACCGCCCGCGAGACCGGCGACCTCATCGTCACGGTCGACGTCGACGTGCCCACCGAACTGACCCCCCAGCAACGGGCGGCCATCGAGGCCTTTGCAGCGGCGACTACCGTGTCGCCGAGGAAGGGAGCCTGACATGCGATCGCGAGATCACGCCGTGTACGTCATCTCAGTCGCCGCCGAACTCGCCGGCATGCACCCGCAGACACTGCGCATCTACGAGCGCCGCGGCCTGGTGCAGCCTGCCCGCACGCAGGGCGGCAACCGCCGCTACAGCGACATCGACATCGAGCGCCTGCGCCGCATCAGCGAGCTTGCAGCCGAGGGCATGAACCTCGAGGGCATCCGCCGGGTGATGGTGCTCGAGGACGAAGTCGAGCGACTTCGCGCCGAGGTGGCCGAGTTGCGGTCGCTGGCGGCCACTGCACTCGCCGAGGCCGAGCGCCGAGCGCCGCGTCGCGATCTGGTGCCGCTCCGCCAGGAGATCACGCTCTTCACGCGACGCTGAGCCGGTGAGTCGGCGAGTCGGCGAGCAGGTGAGCCGCTGAGCCGGTGAGCCGAGAAGCCAGTAGGTCGGCGCGGACAGGCAGATATCGTCCGGCACCATGACCGTCATCGACGAACAGGGACGTCCCGAGCCGCCGGTGAATGCCGACGAGACCGACACGCTGCTGGGATTCCTCGACTTCCAGCGGGCGACGTTCGCATGGAAGTGCCTCGGCGTCGATGCTGCCGGCATGCGCGCCACCGTCGGCGTGTCGACGATGACGCTCGGCGGACTGCTGAAGCACATGGCCCTTGTCGAGGAGGTGTGGTTCTGGCGATTCCTGCACGACGGCGATCGCCTGCCGCCGTGGGATGCCGTCGACTGGGACCAGGATCCCGACTGGGAGTGGGAGTCGGCCGCCGACAACACGCCTGCCGAGCTCGAGGCCATCTGGCGCTCCGCCGTCGAGAACTCGCGCCAACTGGTGGCCACCGCACTCGAACGTGGCGGTCTCGACCAGTTGGCGCCACGGACATGGCCAAATGGCGATGCCCCGAGCCTGCGCTGGATCCTGGTGCACATGATCGAGGAGTACGCGCGCCACAACGGCCACGCCGACCTCATCCGCGAGACCGTCGACGGCATCGTCTGCGAGTAGTCGAGTCAGCGGGTCAGCGAGCAGACGGGTCAGCCGGCAGGCACCGACGGCACGCTGGTGATGTCAGCGGCCGTCGACTGCCGAGCCCAGCGCGGCGTGCGCCGTGGCCAGCCATGCCGTGAGGTCGATCGACCCAAGCGTCTGGCGACCTTCGAGCGACAGGCCATCGGGCACGACGGGGCCTGGCTGGATCGGCAGCGAACCGACGAAGTTGGGCCAGTCGGGATGGGCCATCGCCGCCTGTTCGCGGGGCGGCGCCGCGGCACGAGAACTCGTGCGATGGTCCTCGGGCACGTCGTCGCTGATGGCGTCTCCACCATCGGGGACACCCGCACCGGCACTCACACCCGCACCCCCACCAGTGCCGCCGCGACGGCTGCGAGCCGCAGTGCCGCTGCCCGGGGCAAGACGAAGCGCAGGCCGCGACAGCTCGTGACGCTGCGACGCGGGTGAAGTACCGGGCTCGGCGCTCGAACTGTCGTCGGCACCATCAACGTCGGAGCACCGCCACTCGAGCAACAGGGCGGGACGCATCTGCAACTCGATGCCGAGTGCGAGCAGCGCAGCGACACTGTGCTTGCACGGCACCTCCCGCGCCGGGCACGTGCACGACATCTGCAGGCTGCCGATGTCGGGGACCAGCGACGAGGCAACGCCGCGCTGCAGCCGGCCGTCCACCACTGGCGGCCGTGCTGAGGTAGCCACGTCGATGCGCACCGAGTAGGGCTCGGGCCGGCTGCCCTGCACGCGTGCTGTCATCACACCCGGCTGGAGCTCGAGTCGCATCACCGCACCGTCGGCCTGCAACTGACGAGCGCGCTGCAGTCGCTGTCGCTCGACTGCGCCTGCAAGCACCACGCCGAGCATGGTGTTGACGAGCCGACCGATGTCGTCGGAGGGCGCAATGAACCGCCCGGGGATCACCACGACACCCATCAGTGCTCCGTCCGGTACGGCAGCGCGTTCATTGGCGGATCCGCGAATGATCGAGGGAGACCAGCGCATGGAGCTCGTCGTTGTTCAGCTCGCTGAGCCACTGCTCGCCCGAGGTGCCGACAACTGCATCGGCGAGGGCGCGCTTGTCGTTGATGAGGGCGTCGATGCGTTCTTCGACCGTGCCCTCACACACCAGCTTGTGCACGAAAACCGACCGCTGCTGGCCGATGCGCCACGCCCGGTCGGTGGCCTGATCCTCGACGGCGGGGTTCCACCAGCGGTCGTAGTGCACGACGCGGCTGGCAGCCACGAGGTTGAGCCCCGTGCCGCCAGCCCGGAGACTCACCACCATCAGCGGGATCGACGACTCGGCCGCGGAGAACTCGGCAACCATGCGATCGCGTGCCACCTTGCTGAGTCCGCCGTGCAGGAATGGCGCCGTGAGATGGTGCCGCTCGAGCAGGTGCTGCTGTAGCAGCGTGCCCATCTCGGTGAACTGCGTGAATACGAGCGCCCGCTCGCCGGTGTCGAGGAAGTCGGCCAGCAGTTCGTCGAATCGATGCAGCTTTCCCGAGCGACCCGACAGCCGCGAGCCGTCGGCGAGGGCCTGCGCAGGGTGATTGCACACCTGCTTCAGCCGCGTGAGCGCCGAGAGCACCAAACCGCGTCGTGCCATTCCCGTGGCCTCCGCAGCCTCGGCCATCAGTCGGTCGACCACCGCCTGGTACATCACTGCCTGCTCGCGGGTGAGCGCTGCCCATGCGACCTGCTCGACCTTGTCGGGCAAGTCGGGCACGAGCGATCGGTCGGCCTTGGTTCGGCGCAGCAGGAACGGGCCGGTGAGCTGTCGCAGCGCAGCGGTGGCCGCTGCGTCGCGCTGACGCTCGATCGGCGTGGCGAAGCGGTCGCGGAACTTCGCGCCGCTGCCCAAGAGGCCCGGCACGACGATGTTGAAGATGCTCCACAGTTCGCGCAGGCGATTCTCGACTGGCGTGCCGGTGAGCGCGAGCGCCTGGCCGGCGCGGACGGTTCGCAGGGCGCGAGCAGTGGCTGTGTCGGGGTTCTTCACCATCTGCGCCTCGTCGAGCACGAGCGTGCTCCACTCGATGCCGCGCAGCAGGTCGATGTCGCGGGTTGCCACCTGATAGGTGGTGACGACAATGTCGTGCACGGCCACCGAGTCGGTGAACGCATCACCATCGGCACGTGCCGCACCGTGGTGCACCAGCACGCGGAGCCCTGGCGTGAATCTGGCCGCCTCGGTCTCCCAGTTGTGCACCACGCTGAGCGGGCATACCACCAGGTGCGGCCCATCGACACCGGCGAGGTGCGCCAGCGTGGTGGGCGTCTTGCCGAGGCCCATGTCGTCGGCAAGACATCCGCCGAGGCCCAGCTCGCGCAGGCCCTGCAGCCAGCCGAGACCGCGCAGCTGGTAGGGGCGCAGCGTGGCGGTGAAACCCGATGGCACGACACCGTCGCGCGAGGTGGTGTCGGGCAGGCCGGCCAGCAGGTCGGCGGCCCAGCCCGCACCGTGTAGCTCAGCACCGTGTAGCTCAGCCCCGTGCAACTCAGCCCCGTGCAACTCAGCCCCGTGCAACTCAGCCCCGTGAGGTGCAGCGCCAGCCTCGTGCTCGATCTCGTCGACCGAGGTCGACGGGCGCGATGCTGCCCGGCGGCGGGCGGGCGAGTTGGGCGACCCGAGGTGCGCACCGGCACGTGCCGCCGCAAGCTCGGCGGCCAGTTCGAGCAGTTCGAGCGGCGACAGATCAGCGTGCTGCAGCCGGTGCTCGGCGAGCCGGATGAGCGCGCGCTCGGCATCGGCACGGTCGATCTGCACCCATCGGCCCCCCGACTCGATGAGCGACGCGCCGCCCTCGGCAGCGCGGCGGAGGGCCTCCTCCGACACCGGCGTGTCGTCGACGACCACCTGCCACTCGACGAGCGACCGTGCGCCGAAGCGCGCCAGCCCTGATCGTCCCGCTGCACCGGCACCCGGCTCGGCAGGACGGGCGATACCGCGGGTGACTGCTGCACCCCTCACCAGCCGCTCGGGCACGATGATCTCGATGCCGCGCTCGGCGAGCGGCTCGACCGCATCGAGCACCGCCGAGGCCACGTCGATGTCGACACTCAGCAGTGTTCCGCCACTCAGCACGTCGCCCACCCAGGGGGCCAGCCCGGGAAGGTCGTCGATGATGCTGCGCAGCGCCGCCTCGACCTGTGCCAGCACCGACGGTGCGTGATGCTCGCCGCGGGCAACGTCGAGCCCGGCCGGCAGGCGTTCGGCGAGGGCGCGAACGTCGCACCACTTGCTGCGATCGTCGACATCGACGATCTCGGCGTCGAGCGGCCATCCGTCGGCGCCGTCACCGACAGAGCCGCCAGCACTACCGCCGTCACCATGAACGGCGTCGGCAAACACCGCATCGTCGAGATCGCCCGAGCCCGCTGGCGTCGACAGGCGCAGGCGCAGGCGCACCACCGGCTCGCCATTGGCCCGTCGCTCGAGATCGGCGAACTCGGATGCGAGTGCCTCGACAGCGTCGGCGAGCTCGGGCGGCACGCTGAACAGCGCCGACTCGGCCGCCAGCGAGCGGCCGACGAGCCGCACGGCACGCGCCGTTGAACTGCGGATCTCGGGCAGGGACGTATACCAGCCCGATGCCGACAGCGTCGCCCGCGTGACGCGATCGACCATCGCGGCAAGGATGGGACGGGGCTCGGCGTGCGGGCCGGCCGCAGAGACGGCGGCGAGTGGGGCAGCGCCTAGCAGCACGCCAGCCGCATGCACGTCGACGGCGAGCGGCACCCATGTGACCCGCCACCATGCCGCCCCGTCGCGCTGCGGTGGCAGCTCGGCATGCGGCTCGAGATGTGGCACGACCCGACCCGAGCGAACCAGCCGACGCGCATAGTCGTGCATCGCAGCAAACCAGGCGACGCTGGGCTGCATTCCCTCGTCGACCGTGCCGACGTCGGCCAGCGCATCAAGGGTGGTCAGCGGCACGACGCGGCACACGACCGGCACTCGATCGTGGGACGGTTCGCCGGGCAGGTGCAGGGCGACCACTCGCTGGTTGGGATGGTGCACCACCGACGACAGGCCGCGGAACGGCACCTCGGGATTCCAGGCCATCACCCTGCCGTCGACCCAGACGAACTGCACCGCCGGGTCGACGACACCGGACGGCACGCGAACTGGCATGAGGCGAGCATACGGACGGCCTGTGCGGCGGTTCGGCGGACACCAACATCATCCGCGCCCACCGACCCGTGCTCGGACGCCCAGCGCAAAGTGATACCCGTAGGGGTATCATCGCCTCATGGCCAGCATCACCCTCACCGCCGACTCGTTCGAATCCACCGTCACGCAGGACGGCATCGTCCTCGTCGACTTCTGGGCCGCGTGGTGCGGCCCGTGCCGAGCGTTCGGCCCCGTGTTCGAGGCGGCATCCGAGCAGCACGCCGACGCGGTGTTCGCCAAGGTCGACACCGAGGCCGAGCAGCAGCTGAGCGGCTCGCTTGGCATCAGCAGCATCCCAACGCTGATGATCTTTCGCGACGGCATCTGCCTCTACTCGAGGCCCGGCGCACTTCCCGGCCACGCGCTCGACGATCTCATCGGCCAGGTGAAGAACCTCGACATGGACCAGGTCCGTGCCGAGATCGCCGCCGAGGGGGCCGCTGGCGGCCCAGCCAGCTGACCATCGGCGACCTGACGGCAGTCCTGCGGTCACGCCAGACGCTGCGACGCAGACCGTGCGCGTCGCTCCGTTCGAACTAGGCCGTTCGAGCTAGGCCGTTCGGGTCAGACCGTTCGAGTCAACTGCCGCTGCCGAGAACCAGCAGCAGGAACCCGACATACAGCACGAGGGCGATCGACGAACAGACGATGCCGGCAATGGCCATGCCGCGTCCGAGTCGCTCGCCGCGGGGCTGCACGCGACCCAGCGAGACAATGCCGAGCACGAGCCCGATCAGGCCGGTGATGACACCGACGCACGGGATCACGAGCGACACGATGCCGAGGACCATCGAGGCAATCGCCATCCCGTCGTTCTTCGCCTGACCCGCTGCCATCTGAAGGCCGGCCGCTGACGGCGGAAACGCGGGAGGAAACGCAGGAGGAAACGTGGACGGAAACGAGCCAGGCAACGGAGGCGGTGGCGGCACGGCCCTGCTGCCGACTGGCGCCACCGGCCGCACGCCGTCGGTCCACATGGTGCCATCCCAGTAGCGCTCGCTGCGGCCATCGGGCAGCGGATACCAACCGGCGGGATACCCACCCTGCGATCCGCCGCTATCAGCGCCTGTCGGAGCGTCGCTCATGCACCGCACACTACGCATGCGCCCGCGACGACGCTGACCTCACGTCACTAGTGCAAGTGACGCAGCGCAGTGGAGGCGCGTCGCACTCCGGCGCGGACCGCCTCGAACCGCGCACCGGCCACCAGCAACGCGGCACCGACGACGCCAATGGTCAGCCAGCGAGGCAACCCCACCGCCCACGGCCCGAGCTGCGAGAGCGCTGCGAACACCGTCGCCGCAGTGCCGATCAGCAGTGGCGCCTGAAGCCGCCACCGACCACCGATTGCTGCGACACCGGCGCCGCAGAGCAGCAGCGTCACCCAGCGAGTGATTCCCTCTCGGTCGGCTGCCACTCCCGACATCGTGCCGAGCGCGGCAATCGCGAGTCCGGGAGCGAGCACCCACGACGTGAGCCGCGGCCACCACCGACGGGCGAGTTCGCCGCCCGCCACGACCACCGCGCCCACCGGCAGCGTGTAGGCCTCGACCACCGACACCTCAACGGCGTCCATCAGCGATATCCACGACAGCGAGATCGACACCGTGCCGATCACCAGCGCCGCATGACGCACCGATGGTCGATCGAGCAGCGCTGCCGCAGCTGCCGCAACCACCGCTGCAGACGCGGCGAACGCTGCGTGATTACCACCAGCGGCGAGCGCGCCTGCACCGGCAAGCCCGACCGCCACATAGTGCGCAGGATCGAGATGGTGCGCAGGATCGAGATGGTGCGCTGGATCGAGGATGCCCGTCGTGGCATCGGCGCTCACTCGCCGTCGAATGGCGCCCGCTGCGACGACTGCGCTCGATGCCGCCACCACCGCACCCGACCATGCCGATGGCAGGCCGAGGGCGTGCGCGAAGTAGCCGCTCCACAGCAGCAGTGCCGCCCACTGCACTGCCGCACTGACGGCTCGTGCGATACCGGTCGAGCGCCAAGCCCACATTCCCGCCACCAGTGCCAGCAGGCCGAGGGCCACGGCTCCCGTTGGCGCCCGGTCGAGCGCAACAAGGGAAGTGCCGGCAAGTGGCAGTGCTGCCGCAACCGCACCGCGACGATCGACGCGCCCTGTCACTCCGCCCCAGGCCGCCGCCACGGCAAGCGCTCCCAGCACCCCGAGCGACACATCGACGGCAACCGTGCCAGCCAGTCGGAAATTGAAAGCCGGCACCGCAGCCAGCATCAGGGTCGAGGCGGCAGCCCCCACGAGCATGGCCGGTGTCTCATGGCGACCCGGTGTCTCGCGTCGACTCAGAGTCTCGCGGCGATGCAGTGCGACTGCCACGGTGCCCACCACCATCGACGTGGTGAGCACTGCACCGACCAGGCGCGTCCACGAGCCATCCAGCGCGACGAGCGACCACAGGCACGCTGCCGCCCATGCAACGATCGCCGACGAGACCCACCACGTCGACTGCCGCGCACGCGAGGACGCGCCGGCCAGCAGCACCCCAGTGGCGGCGACGATCGGCGACCACCACACTCGCTCGGCGTCGTGGCCCATACCTGCCGACCAGGCGGCAACTCCCATCGCCAGTGCGATCGGCGCGCCCTGCCACGGCTGTGCGAGCGCGATCGCACCGCCGCGGCTGAGTGCCGCCACCAGTATCGACATCGCAAGGAACGACAGCGACACGAGCAGCACCGTCACGGGCACGGTATCGACGCGAATCATGATGTCGAAGGCAGTCACCGCTGCCATCTCGACAGCAGCAAGCGACGCCGTGAGCCATGCGAGAGCCTCGGCGGTCCACCGCATGCGCCGACGGTGCGCGGCAATCGTCGCAACGGCGCTGACCGCAAGGAAGCCGAGCATGGCACCCACTCGACCGCCCTCGCCGAGCCGACCCCATGACACTGCGGTGAACACGATGGCGGCGACGAGCACGAGGAGGGCACCCGTCGCAGAGAGCACCGCTCCCGCCGAGGCATGCGGGAGGTCGAACTCTTGATGCGGTGACGGCGGTGCAAGACGCCGGCCCTGGCCGTCACCCGACATCCCGTCGGCGCGAACGCGCCCCGGAAGGCCCTCGGCGACACCGGGCGGCACGGGGCGACCAGCGGCGGTCGATCGAGCGCCGGTTCGCTCGCCATCCCGCGCATCGCGGTGCTCGAGTGCAGACGCTTGCGACGCGGCCGGCGATGACGTGGCTGGCTGGGTGAACGGCCCGATCAGTTCGAGCAGCAGCGACGGCGTGAGGGTGCCGTGCTCGAGGTGATGCGAGATGTCGTCGCGCGATGCCGTTGCGGTCTCGAGTCGCTCTGCGACTGACACGGCCTCGGCGTCGAGCTCGTCGATTCGGTACTCGAGCCAGGCCAGCCATCCGGCGGCCTTGTCGACCAGCGTGCACGCCTCGCAGCCGTCGACGGCGACGCCCCCGGAATGCTGCGAACACGGCATGGCGTCACCGAATCACAGTTGCAGGGCTTGCGCAACGACCGAAGGTCACGACTCCGTCTCGAACCGAGTCGGCCCTTCGGGCCGAGAGCGGGTGACGGGA
>JBJTRF010000209.1:0-3821 GCA_046076025.1 Ilumatobacteraceae bacterium | reverse complement strand
CGACGAAGAGCGGCGGCTGTTCCACCACATGAAGATCATGAAGCAGCGCGCCGCGCAGAACTTCAAGAACGCCACCAAGGCCAACGCCGCCGAGACGCGCTGGGAGAAGTTCGTGGCCGCCGGGCCGCCGCAGCCACCCGTGCCCGACCAGCAGATCAAGGTGCGACTGCGCGGCGCCGACTCGGCGCGGCGGGTGGTGCAGCTCGACGACGTGTCGGTGGCCGACCTGTTCCTGCCGTTCAGCGACGAGGTGCACTTCGGCGAGCGGGTCGGCCTCATCGGGCCCAACGGCACCGGCAAGACACACCTGCTGAACGCCCTTGCCGGCGGCCTCGATGCGTCAGGCAGCATCTCGTTCGGCCCGCGCACGTCGGTGGGCATGTTCACCCAGGTGAACGACCGGCCCGAGTTCCGCGGCCGCCACTGCATCGACATCGTGCGCCAGCGCATCTACGACGAGGAAGCGGCGATGAAGGCACTCGCCCGGTACGGGCTGGCGCCGAACTCGCGGCAGGAGCACCAGACCCTGTCGGGCGGCCAGAAGGCGCGGCTCGAGATCCTCTGCCTCGAACTCGACGGCCACAACGTGCTGCTGCTCGACGAGCCCACCGACAACCTCGACATCGAGTCGTCGGAGGCGCTCGAGCAGGCACTCGACGGCTTTCAGGGCACCGTCATCGCCGTCAGCCACGACCGCACGTTCCTCGCCACGCTCGACCGCTTCGTGATGATCACCGACGGGGGCGACGTGTGGTCGCTGCCCGACTTCGACGTGGCGCTGCAGGCCCTGCAGCGGCCAGACTCGGTGGGCGGCATCCGGCTCGCCAAGCGCCTCACCTGAGGGTCACATGGCATTCGTCTCGTTCAACCAGCGACTGCGCGACCTGGCAGCAGCGGCACCCGACCGACCCGCCGTCACCTGTGACGGCGCCACCATCACCCGGGCCGAGTTGGTGCGACGCGGCGAGGACCTCGCCGTCGAGCTCCACCGTGCCGGCGTCGGCGCGGGCGACATGGTCACCATCGCGGTGCCCAACAGCATCGACTGGTTCGTCGCCTACATGGCGACATGGCGACTCGGCGCGATCCCGCAGCCGGTGTCGCATCGCCTCCCGCCACGCGAGTTCGAGGCAATCCTCGAACTGGCGAACCCGACCGCCGTCGTGGGCGCCGAGCCGGGCTCGATCGAGGGCCGGCACTGCGTGCCGTTCGGGCATGTGGCACCGGCGGCCGCCGATGCCGAGCGTGCCGCGCTGCCCGACATGGTGTCGCCGGCGTGGAAGGCGCCTACCTCGGGCGGCAGCACCGGACGCCCGAAGCTGATCGTGTCGGGCGACCCGGCCGGCCTCGACGACGAGGCACCCACCCCGCTGGCGCTCGGCACCGACGGCTGCATCGTGATGCCCGGTCCGCTGTATCACAACGGGCCCGCAGTCTGGAGCTGGCAGAGTCTCCTGCACGGCAACGCAGTGGCGCTGCTCGGCCGCTTCGATGCCGAGCAGACACTCGCCGCCATCGAGCACCACCGAGCCACGGTGGTGTATCTCGTGCCGACGATGATGAAGCGCATTTGGCGGCTGCCCGAGACCGTGCGCGACCGCTACGACCTGTCGTCGCTGCGCGTGGTCTGGCACCTTGCTGAGCCGTGCCCCGAGTGGCTGAAGCAGTCGTGGATCGACTGGCTGGGCGCCGAGCGCATCTACGAGCTGTACGCCGGCACCGAGTCGCAGACCGCCACGATCATCACCGGGCCCGAGTGGCTCGCGCACCGCGGCTCGGTGGGCAAGCCGCTGCCCGGCACGGTCATGATCGCCGATGCCAACGGCAACGAGCTGCCGGCGGGCGAGGAGGGCGAGGTGTGGATGCGCAACCTGCGCGACACGCCCACCTACCGGTATGTCGGCGCGACGGCGCGCACGCGCGAGGGCGGATGGGAGTCGCTCGGCGACATGGGCCGCCTCGACGCCGACGGCTACCTCTACCTGGGCGACCGCGCCGCCGACATGATCCTGTCGGGCGGGGCGAACATCTACCCGGCCGAGATCGAGGCGGCGCTGCAGGAGCACGACGACATCCGCTCGTGCGCCGTCATCGGCCTGCCCGACGACGACAGGGGCAACGTGGTGCACGCCATCCTCGAGGCCGATCCCGCCGCCATCGACGAGGACGAACTGCGCACCTTCCTCGTCGAGCGGCTCGTGGCCTACAAGATCCCCCGCACGTTCGAGTACGTCGACACGCCGCTGCGCGACGACGCCGGCAAGGTGCGCCGGTCGGCCCTCCGGACAGAGCGCCTCCGCTGAGGAACTAGCGTCTGGCCCGCATGGGCAGGTGGTTGGCGAAACTCGGGGGGCTGCGGCACACCAGCGGCACCGTCATCAGCTCCACGGTGCAGGTGCCTGCGCAGGTGCCGCTGGTGATCTACAGCTACACGGTCGACGGCACGGTGTTCCTCGGCCAGCGCATCCGTCAGCACGACGACATCGCCGAGACGGCAGCGACCACCGTTGCCCGATATCCGTCGGGTGCGCCCATCGTGGTGTACTACGACCCTCGCAATCCCGCCGACTCACTCCTCGAACCATGAACACCACAACCACCACCAGCACGATCGAGCAGACCTACATCTCGCGCACCCCCGAGAGCGCCGCCATGGGGCCCCGCGCCCAGAAGGTGATGCCCGCCGGCGAGACGCGCGCCGCCGGCTACCACACCCCGTATCCGCTCACCATCGCCCATGCCCAGGGCCACACGCTCACCGACATCGACGGACACGACTACATCGACCTGTCGAACAACTTCACCAGCCTGCTGCACGGCCATGCGTATCCGCCCATCGTCGAGGCGGTGTCGCGGGTCATCGGCGCCGGCACGGCATGGCCGGCGCGAAACAACACCCAGATCGAGCTCGCCGAGCTGATCTCGTCGCGTGTCGCCTCGATCGATCTCGTGCGCTTCTGCAACTCGGGCAGCGAGGCCAACATGCTCGCCCTGCACGTGGCGCGCACGCACACCGGTCGGCTGAAGGTGCTGATGGCGCAGTTCGGCTACCACGGCAGTCACGAGGCATTCGAGGCCGGGTTCTTCGGCAACCAGGGCGACCACACCTGGCCGCACACCATCACGGCGCCGTGGGGAGATGCCGAGGCGTTCGAGCGCATCCTCGCCGAGCAGGGCGACGAGATTGCCGCCGTGTTCCTCGAGGGCTTCATGGGTTCGTCGGGGCTCATCGACGCACCGGCCGAGTTCTTCACCCGCGTGCAGGCCGCGGCGGCGAAGGCCGGCGCGCTGTTCGTGCTCGACGAGGTGATCAGCCTGCGCATGAGCACGGGCGGCCACCAGCACAACCTCGGCATCAGCCCCGATCTCACCACGATGGGCAAGATCATCGGCGGCGGCTATCCGGTGGGTGCCGTCGGCGGCAAGGCCGAGTTCATGAGCCTGCTCGACCCGCATCGCGGCCGCATCTTCCACTCGGGCACCTTCAACGGCAATCCGGTCACCACGGCGGCGGGCATCGCCAGTTTCGGCAACCTCACCAGCGACAACGTGGCCCAGATGGGCCGCCGCGCCGAGCGACTCGAGGAGCGACTGGTGAAGGCGGCGGCCGACAGCGGGGTGCCATTCTCGTGCCGCCGCGTGGGCTCGCTGCTCAACGTCTACGCCGCCGACACGCCGCCGGTTGCCAACATCGTGCGCAAGGACGCCGCCACCATGCGGCTCATCCACCTCGCCGGCATGAACCACGGCATGTACTTCGCCTCGCGCGGCATGCTCGTGCTCAGCACGGTGATGGACGATGCGCTGATCGAGGAGATCGG
>JBJTRF010000208.1:0-13237 GCA_046076025.1 Ilumatobacteraceae bacterium | reverse complement strand
TGTTATAATCAAAGAACTGTAGGCGCAGTTACGTTGATAATTTATTGTTGTGATATTACTGACATGCTGTTATACACCACATCCTGCGCCGGCGGCCCCCAGTCCGGGCGCCACGCCCGACTGGCTGCCCTCGTCGCTGCTCGACAGCACGCTCGCCAAGATGCCGCCGACGGCACCTGTCCCAGCGGCCACGCCCGAACCGGCAGCAACGCCTGCTCTGCCCCTTCGCGAGCCCGCTGCAGCGCCGACGCCGAGCACCGAGGTGCCGGTGATCCCGGCCATGCCCACCATCTCCCCCGGTCCGATCGCGGCCCGACTCGCGGGGCGGCCGGCGCAGGGCGACGCACCCATCGAACCGCGGCTGCCCGAGGCACGCCAGCCCGAGCTCGACAGCACCTCCAGCGAGTAGCCGACGCGGCAGGTGAGCCGCGCTGCGGCTCTGCCCGCCTCGCCCCGCTCGACCGACGACTCGACAAGAAGGCAATCACATGGCACGAAACAAGGGAGCGACAAAGGAGCCCGAGCAGGCGCTGGATCCCACTGTGCCGATGGCCGCGCCGCTCGGCGAGTCGGCCGAGGTGTGCATGCGCGTCGGCCAGCTGCTGGCCGACAGCGGCAACCTCACGCCCGAGCACCTCACCCAGGCGCTGTCACAGGCCAATGGCGACCTGCTTGCCTTCGTCGACTTCATCATCGGCAGGTTCTCCACCGAGCGGCACATCGTCGCCGCCGCCGTGTCGCAGGCCACCGGCGTGCCCGCCGCCGACACCAAGGGCGTCGTCATCCCCGACAACCTGAAGGGCATCCTCGACGAGGTCGTGGTCCGCACCCATCTCGCCGTCGCCGTGGCCGAGTCGGCGGGCAGTCTTGTCGTGCTGTGCGTCGATCCGGCCGCCAGCCGACGGGCCGCCATCGAGAAGGCAGCGGGTCGGCCCGTCACCTTCATGCTCGCCGACCCGTCGACGGTGCGCACGTTCATCGACTCGGTGTACCGCGCCGACGCCGACATCGACCGGCTCGTGAAGTCGATCGAGGCAACCGACGACCAGCAGCGGCTCGCCGTCACTGCCGCCGAGGTGAGCCTCGACGACCAGGCCCCGGTCATCCAGCTCGTCAACCGCATCGTCAGCCAGGCAATGCGCGACCGCACCTCCGACATCCACGTCGAGCCGCTCGACGACACGCTGCGCATCCGCTTCCGCATCGACGGCCATCTCGTCGAGGCATTCAGCCTCCCGCTCGGCGCCCACGCAGCGCTCATCAGCCGTCTCAAGATCATGAGCGGCATGAACATCGTCGAGAAGCGCCGGCCCCAAGACGGTCAGTTCTCCACCACGATCGACGGCAAGGAAGTCGACGTCCGCGTGGCCAGCGTGGCCACGGTGTTCGGCGAGAAGATCGTGATGCGAATCCTCGACAAGAGCCGGTCGATGATCGGCCTCTCCGAGCTCGGATTTCCCCGCGAGACCTACCTGCACTACTCGAAGATGATCCACTCGCCGTTCGGCATGGTGATCTGCGCCGGCCCCACCGGCGCCGGCAAGACCACCACCCTGTACGCGTCGCTGCTCGAGGTCAACGAGGCCGGCAAGAACATCACCACGGTCGAGGATCCCGTCGAGTACGTGTTCCCCGGCATCAACCAGATCCAGACCAACGACCAGGCCGGCCTCACGTTCGCCACCGGCCTGAAGGCCATCCTCCGCCAGGACCCCGACGTGATCCTCGTCGGCGAGATCCGCGACGCCGACACGGCGCGCATCGCCGTGCAGTCGGCGCTCACCGGCCACCTCGTGCTGTCGTCGCTGCACGGCACCGACAGCGTCGCCGCCCTGCACCGATTCCTCGACATGGGCATCGAGGCCTTCCTCATCGCCTCGTCGGTCGTGGGCGTCATCGGGCAGCGCCTCCTCCGCCGCATCTGCGACAGCTGCCGAGAGCCCTACACGCCAGGGCCGGACGAACTCGCCGTGTTCCGCCAGCACAGCGGCGGCGGCGAGAAGACCACCTTCTACCGCGGCGCCGGCTGCAACTTCTGCGCCGGCACGGGCTATCGCGACCGCATCGGCGTGTACGAGCTGCTGCGCATCACCCCCGAGCTGCGCCGCCTCATCGTCGGCTGGGCGACCACCGAGGAACTCCGCCGGCTCGCCGTCGCCCAGGGCATGCGCACCATGCTCCGCGAGGCAATGGCGCTGGTCGAGAACGACGTCACCACCGTGCCCGAGGTGGTCCGCACGCTGTTCGCCAACTGACTCTCCCCCACGACGCACAGGACCCCCCATGCCCCGCTACGACTACACCGCAATCGACATCAACGGCACCTCGGTTGCCGGCGACATCAAGGCCCCCTCCGTCGGCGAGGCGCGGGCGCACATCCTCGAGAAGAACCTGTTCCCGGTGAAGATCACCGAGAAGAAGAGCAAGTTCAACATCGAGCTCACCGCCACCAAGGTGAAGAAGAAGGAGCTGATGCACTTCACCCGTCAGCTGGCGGTGTTCGTGAAGGCCGGCATCTCGCTCACCGAGGCGCTCGAGACGATTGGCGACGAGACCACCGACGTGGCCCTGCAGCGAACCATCAGCGACATGGTCGAAGACCTGCGCAACGGCGGCACCCTGTCGTCGGCAGCGGCCAAGCACCCAGAGGCCTTCCCCCCGTACTACGTCGGCATTCTCGGCTCGGCCGAGCTCACCGGCAAGCTCGACGACACGCTCGAGAGCCTGTCCGACTACCTGCAGCGCGAGCTCGACACCCGTTCGAAGGTCGTGTCGGCCCTGTCGTATCCGGGCGTGGTGATGGTGCTCGCCGTGTTCACCGTCGCCGTGCTGGCCGGCTACGTACTGCCGCAGTTCAAGCCGCTCTTCGAGGAGATGGACGCCGACCTGCCGTTCGTCACCCGGATGCTGCTGTTCGTCGCCGACCTCTTCACCATCTACTGGTACGGGCCGGCGTCGTTCTTCATCGCCGTCGTCTCGTGGCTGATGTGGATGTCGAAGACCGACAAGGGTCGCCGCAGCCGCGACAAGCTGGTGCTGAAGCTGCCCGCAATCAAGGGCATCATCGAGTACTCGATCCTCGAGCGCTTCTGCCGGATCCTCGCGACGATGATCAAGGCCGGCGTGCCGCTGCCCGACGCCATGCGCACTACCACCGATGCCACTGTCAACACCGTGTTCCGCGAGCGACTCGAGATCGCCCAGGTCGAGATCATGGAGGGTGGCGGCTTCTACCAGCCGCTCGCCAAGACCGAGCTGTTCCCCGGTGCCGCCCGGCAGATGTTCAAGGTGGGCGAGGAGACCGGCACGCTCGACAAGCAGCTCGAGGTTGCCAGCATCTACTTCGACCGCGAGCTCGAGTCACGCATCAAGAAGTTCACCACCGCATTCGAGCCGATCATGATCGTCGGCGTCGGCGCGATGGTGGGCTTCGTGGCAGTGGCACTGGTGCAGGCCATGTACGGCATCCTCGACAACATGAAGCAAACCTGATCGGCCGAGCGGCCACGACGCCGACCATAAGCCGTCAGCGATTCGAGGTCAGCGGCCGAGCAGCACGTCGACGTAGGCCTGGCCCCAGAACACCGCCACCACGGTGCCGGCCGCCAGGAACGGGCCGAACGGCAGCGCCGTCTTGCGCCCCACCCGCCGTGCCAGCAGCAGCACGAGGCTGGTGGCCGCCCCCAGCAGGAAGCCGAAGAACAGCCCGATCAGCGCCAGACCGGGATTGAGCCAGCCGAGGTACAGGCCGAGCAGCGGCGCGAGGCGCACGTCGCCGTCGCCCATGCCGCCCCGACTGGCGAGATACACAACGAGCATCATCGCCGTGGCGATCACTGCCCCGACGGCCATCGTCCAGATGCGCCGAGGCTCGCCGTCCACCAGCGCCGCGACCACCAGCAGCGGCGAGCCGATGGCAGCCGTCGTGTACGACACCTCACGCGGCAGTCGATGCGTCCGCAGGTCGATCCAGGTGAGCGCCACGAGACCGGCCATCAGGACGCAGTAGGCCACCGTCGTGATCGATGCACCGAACTGCCATGCCGTGACCCCGAAGAGGGCAGCCGTCGCGATCTCAAGGACCAGCGGTTCGATGCCGATACGTACTCCGCACGTGCGGCATCGCCCCCGCAGCGCGAGCCAGCTCACCACGGGCACCAGGTCGAGTACGCCAAGTCGGCGACCGCACGACCCGCACGCCGAGCCGGGCTCGACAATGGAGGCCCCGCGCGGCACCCGATCGACCACTACGGTGAGGAACGAACCGATGGCCAGGCCGAACACCACTGCCAGCGGCACCGACATGACGCCAATGACCGACACTCACCACCCCCGACTCACGGCAACTTTCGGAGGCTAGTCCGCGATGTTCAATCCCGACCCGATGCTGGTGACCCTGCTGCAGGCCACCGTCGACGCCGGCGCCAGCGACCTCCACCTCAGTGTCGGCCGGCCGGCCACGGTGCGCCGCGACGGCGCCCTCGTTCCATTCGACGGCGTGCCGGTACTTGAGTCGTCCGATGTCGAGCGCGTCGTCTTCTCGCTCATCAACGACCGCCAGCGCGCCGAGCTTGCCGAGATGTCGCAGGTCGACTTCTCGTTCGGCCTCGAGGGCATCGGCCGGTTCCGCGCCAACGCCTTCAAGCAGAAGAACACCTACGCGCTCGCCCTACGCGTCATCCCCTATCGCGTCCGCCAGCTCGAGGAGCTCGGCACCCCGCAGGCATGCATCGACCTCCTCAACCGGCCCTACGGGCTCGTCCTCGTAGTCGGCCCCACGGGCTCGGGCAAGAGCACCACGCTGGCGGCGATGATCGACCGCATCAACGCCACGCGCCCGGTGCACATCCTCACCATCGAAGACCCGATCGAGTTCCAGCACTCGCACAAGACCGCCATGGTGAACCAGCGCGAGGTGGGAACCGACGTCAACACCTTCAACGACGGCCTCAAGAGCGCCCTGCGCGAAGACCCTGATGTCATCCTCCTCGGCGAGATGCGCGACCTCGAGTCGATCAGCATCACGCTCACCCTTGCCGAGACCGGCCACCTCGTGTTCGGCACCCTGCACACCAACGACGCCGCGCAGGCGCTCGACCGTCTTGTCGACGTGTTCCCCGGAGAGATGCGCGACCAGATCCAGATCCAGTTGGCCGGCACGCTGCAGGGAGTGATCAGCCAGCGACTGCTGCGCGCCTCAGGCGGCGGCCGTGTTGCCGCCTACGAGGTGCTGGTCGCCAACGATGCCGTGCGCAACCTCGTGCGCGAGGGCAAGAGCCGGCAGTTGCGCAACGTGATGATCGCCGGCCAGAGCGAGGGCATGCAGACCATCGAGATGGACCTCGCCCGGCTCGTCGCCGCGGGGCTGATCACCATGGAAACCGCCATGGAGGAGAGTGCCTTCCCGAAGGAGATCATTGCGCAGGCAGCCACGATGCGGAACCAGATGCAGGCGCAGGCCACCATCGCCGCCGGCCAGGCGGCCTCCACCGGTGCCGGCCAGGCAGTCAAGTAGCGCGCACCGCGCCCATCAGCGTGCCCGACACCGAACCGTAGGCTCTGCAACGACATGGCTGCTCCGAAGGCCCCCTACAAGATGCTCGGCGGCATCGTGCCCTGCCCGGGCGGCTGGCTCATCGCGCCGGCCCGACTGGCGGGCGTCACCGTGGTGGCAGAAGACCCCGAGGTCGTGCGCACGCTCATCGACGTGCTCGAGTACAAGCCCAAGTTCGACGCCGCCGCCATCTACGTGCCCATCGGCTACTACGACGAGCCCGTGGCGCCGTTCCGGCCATGCGATGCCGAGGTGCACGAATTGCTCGGATGGCCGCGCCGCCTCGCCATCCGGCCCACGCCCTCCCGGGCTGCGCTTCGAGCCCGCACGCTCGCCGAGGCACTCGAGATCGAGCCGTGGCTCACTCGCGACGACCTCCGCCGCTTCCGCTGGATCCGCGAGGCTGAGCGCGAGTTCCAGCCCTTCCACCAGCGCAGCTACTTTGCCGCCCACCCCGACCTCACGTTTGCCCAGTTGAGCGGCGATGTGCCGCTGACAAGCTCGCCGTATCAAGAGGACGGCATCGTCGAGCGGATGGGCCTGATCCGCGAGAAGCTGCCCGGCGTCGAGGAGATCATCGTGCGCACGCCCCCGGTGGGCGCCGCGCAGCTGCACATGCTGCAGGCAGTCGGCCTGCTGTGGACTGCACGCCGCGCTGCCGGCAGGGCCATGCAGCGATTCCCCGTCGATCCCGAATGGGATTCCTCGGGCCTGCGGATGGAGCTCGTCCGCTAGGACGCGTCGTCGGCCGACAGCATCAGCGACACACGGGTGTCGCAACGCTCGCTGGCACCGCCTACGAGCACTGCGCCTGCTCGACCACCCGCCACGAGTTCACGGCGAGGTCGCCGGTGTCGGGGCGGAACTGCACCACGGCCCGGGCCCGGGTCGTGCAGCCGTTCAGCGTGGCCGACGACACCAGCAGCAACCGCGCCGTCACCGGATTCGACTCGACGCCGATGTGGAAGGCCGTGGCGTTGGCCGCCTGGGTGTCGAGCAGCGCCACCACGATCCCGCCGAGCAGCTGGCCGTTGGCGGCCAGCACCACGTTGCCGAGCGACGCACCGGCACGCGGGGCCCATACGAGACCGTGCATGGCGACGTCGTTGGTGCTGCCCGACTGCGTCACCAGCACCCAGTCGTCGTAGGTGAGAGTGCTGGCGATGTAGCCGGTGCCGCCAGTGGGCAGCGCGTACACGCTGAGGTAGGTCTCGCCGACGAGACGCCGGAACACCTCGACGCTGGCGTTGTTGCGGATGTCGAACTTGCTGTCGCCACCGAGATAGAAGGTGGCGCCGGCCTCGGTCGGGTACTTGGCAGCGCGATCTGCAGCCTGCGCCGCGGCGCAGGCAGAGTTGCCCACCTTCTCGGCGTCACCTGCATCACCGGGGAAGCCCCCGATGAAGTTCTTGCCCCGCAGGTCGATCTCCACGTTCTCGAAGTAGTAGGCGCCGCTCTGGAAGTAGTTGTTGGTGCCGAGCGAGATCGAGGTGTACTTGCCGGGTCTGAACACCCTGCACGTGCCATCGGTCGAGTAGGCCGGGTCCACCGGTGACGTCGGCGGCGTCGGCACGGTCGGCGGCTCGAAGATCGACGTCCACGGATCGGGGACGCACTGCGGGCCGCGGAAGAAGTCGGGCTCGAACGACAGGTCACCGCTGTCGACCTCGGCGATCGGCACCTCGACGCTGCAGTCGGTCGACGAGTACCACAGGTCGCCGTCCTTGATCTTCAGTAGCGCCGACATCGACAGTCGGTTCGGGTCGGCGACGTACACCGGCCCGCTGAACGTCTTGACGAAGTTGTCGCTCTGGCCCGTGCCGCGGGTGTAGAAGATCGGCGACGAGCCCGGCACGCCCTCGGCCGTCACCACCACACCCCAGCCCTGAATGTCGGAGATCGGCGCCCCGACGCTCTGGCAGGTGACGGTGGTCGAGGCCCCGTTGATGAGCGGCGGGAACACCGTGGTGACGCCCCGGCGCCCGTACGCGGTGGTGCAGAGGGTCTGGAAGTTGCGCAGCTTCTCGATGCCGAAGCGCAGTCCTCCGTCAGCGGCTGCCAGGCGGTCGGCGCGAGTCTCGACCACGTTCGAGTAGCGGAGGTCGCTGGCGACATAGGACGCCACGCCGAGCGTCACCACCGACACCAGCACCGTGCCGGCGAACACCATCGGCAGGATCAAGCCGGCGTCCCGCGACTGGCCGGTGCTCGGTGTCCGCCGCGGGGCCACTGTTGCGCGACGACGCCTGAATGCAGTCGGTCGACACAGGCGGGATCGGAGCCTGGAGGGATGGTGCGCCTGAGTCATCGTGTGCTCCTACCTGATCTGCACCTGCAGCGTGGCGAACGGCCCGCCGAGTGGCGTGTCCAACGAGATCGTGCGCAGGCCGTCGGCCCACAGCTCGGACGAGCCCTGGCTGTAGCTGGGGAAGGTGACGGTGTACGTGACGCCGTCGGATGTCGTGAAGTTGCGGAACAACTCGCCATTGGGCGCCCCCGTGGCCGGCCGCGCCTCGAGGCCCGTGCACCGACCGTTCGTGGTGACCGTGATAGTGAGCGCTGTCTGCAGCACGCCGACGTTCACCGACGAGCGCCCGTTGCCGTTCGGATCGGTGTTGAACACCTGCGACGCCAACGCGCTGGTGAGGATGGCGCACGGCGGGGCCGTCGTCGTCGACACCTGCACGGTGGTCGTCGTCGGGCCGCCGACCGTGGTGGTGGGCGCAAGCGTCGTGGTGGCGCCGGCAATCGTGGTGCTGCCGAGCACGGTGGTCAGCGGCGGCAGCGTATGCGACGGGTTCTTCGGTGCCGAGTCCACCCGCAGCAGCACGCCGTCCAGCGTCTGCACCTCGAACACCACCAACTCGACATCGTTCGTGTCGTCGCGGGTGATCTCGACGCTCACCGGCATGTCGCCCGGCTGCCAGTTGGCCGGCAGGGTCGGCAGCGGTGCCGAGGCACGGGCTACCACGGTGTTGCCGAGCGGCTTGGCCCCCGTGCCGCGGCACGTGGTGCGGGTGATGTACGACTCGCCCGAGGCCGTGGTGACGTGCCGGTAGTTGGCGATGAACGTCGTGGTGGCGCTGAAGATCTTCTCGGTCCACTGCAACAGCAGCAGGTTGGTGCCCTCGCTGCTGGTGCAGCCGCTCGGCGACGTCTTCGTGATGGTGAATCCCGTCGGCGGCGTCGAGTCGACGTCCTGCGGCAGCCATGTGACGAGGCCCTGCAGCGTGCGGGCGACATCGGTGCGCTCCTCAGAGATGGGATTGGTGCGAATGGTGACGACGATGGTCGAGGCAACCACCGTGGCAATCACTCCAATCAGCGTGATCGACACCAGCAGTTCGACCAGGGTGAAGCCGCGGTCGATGCCGCCGGAGCCACGGCGCGTCGACGTGCCACAGCGGCGCCGGGAACAGATGCGGTCGAGGGCGCCGCTCATCCCTTCACCACCTCGACGGTCTCGACGATCTCGCCGTCGTTGTTGCGGACGCGGATCGTGATGAGCTGCAGGCTGATGCCGAGATCGTCGTAGCACGTCGACTGGTAGGTCGACGTGCCATCCCAGAATCGAACCGGGGCGACGACCTCGATGTTCTCGGCTGGCCACCCGGCGGGATTCGTCGTGCTGCGAACGACGCCCTGGTAGAAGGCACGCACCTGCGCCTCGAGGCTGGCGGTGGGCGTGCCGCAGTCCTGCCGCTCGGCGCCGTACAGCACGTCGGTGGCCGACTGCAGCCAGGCGTGCGCATTCGAGTGGTCGCGGTTGGTGGCCGAGGCCTGCACCGACGTCCGCAACGTGACGAGCCCAGCGGTGGCCGTAACGCCGATGAGAAAGATGGAGACGACGACCTCGACGAGCGTGAAACCGCGATCGCTGTTGGAGCGGTGACGAGGACGCGCGCGGAGGAGTCGGGAGCGCACGGCACGATCTTGCCACCGCGCCAGCTCGTCGGCCGTCCACGTTCTCACGCAACGTCATCGGCACCGGATGCCAAAGGCTTGAGACTCTGCTGATCGAATTTCGGCACCGCCGGCCGAATCAGGGTCACGACGCGACGGAGCCGGGCCCGAGGGCCCGGCTCCTGTGTCGTTGTGCGGTACTGCTAGCGAATTACGGCAGCACGCAGTCGTTGGTGCCAGCCGGGTCGAGGGAGACTGCGCCACCCGTGCCGACGTTGTAGTTCGTCGACTCGCTGGTGATGAAGCCGCCGGTGACGAGCTCGGCGTCCGATGCGGGGTACGAGCCGTTCTGGGCGTAGTAGGCCTGGATGGCCGTCTCGTACGTCTTGTAGTCGGCGTCGCACGTGGCTTCCTTGCCTCGCGTGGTGATGCCCTGCACCGCGAACACCGTGACGGTGGCCAGGATGCCGAGGATCACGATGACGATGAGCAGTTCGACGAGGGTGAATCCCTTGTCGGTCTTGGAGTTGGTCTGGGCGTTCATGCGTTCCTCCCGCTGAGTTGAGCCCGATACTGGTGAACGCCGAGGCCTCCATCCGGATGCGTCGGTCGCACCGAAATCTTCGGCCCCGGTCTGGGCTGCCTTGAGGCCTTTTTCATCAGGTTTCGATGTGTTCTGCCGCGATCGGTGGCCGGGTCGTCCGGTCGACGGCCACCGCCGAGGCCCTGAGTCGCTGTCGCTAGTGTCGGCACGATGCAGTTCGATGGCACGCTCCGCCTGCTCCCCGGGCGCGAGAAGTCGCTGCTGCGCCGGCATCCGTGGGTGTTCAGCGGCGCCGTCGCCGGGTTCGAGGGATCGCCCGAGCCGGGCGGCACCGTGCTGGTGCGCGCCGCCGACGGCACGGCGCTGGGCCCGGCCGCCTTCAGCCCGGTGTCGCAGATCCGCGCCCGAATGTGGTCGTTCGACGCTGATGAGACGGTCGACGATGCGTTCGTCGCCCAGCGGGTGGCTGCCGCCGCGCAGCGCCGGGACTCGCTGATGGCCGAGGCAGGCACCGATGCGGCCCGTCTGGTGTTCAGCGAGGCCGACGGCCTGCCCGGCATTGTTGCCGACCGCTACGCCGACACCGTCGTGTGCCAGGTCACCTCGGTGGGCGCCGAGCGGTGGCGCGAGGTGGTGTTCGACGCCATCGCCGCCCTGCCCGGCATCCGCTCGGTACACGAGCGCAGCGATGCCGACAGCCGCGAGCGCGAGGGATTGCCGATGCGCGCCGGCACGGTGCGGGGCGAGCCGGTGGGCGCCGTGATCGAGGCCCACGAGGCCGGGTTCCGGTTCGCCGTCGATCCCCAGACCGGGCACAAGACCGGCTTCTATCTCGACCAGCGGCATGGCCGACGAGCGGTCGAGCGGTGGGCGGCCGGGCGGCGCGTGCTGAACGTGTTCTGCTACACGGGGGCGTTCAGCGTGATCGCTGCAGCCCGCGGCGCCGGCAGCCTGCTGTCGATCGACTCGTCGGGCCCGGCGCTCGAGACGGCGCGCCGCAGTGGCGCCCTCAATTCGGTCGACGTCGGCGACCTGATGGAGGCCGACGCCTTCCGGGCGCTGCGCGGCCTGCGCGACCGGGCCCGGCAGTTCGATCTCATCCTGCTCGACCCGCCCAAGCTCGCCGCCAACGACCGGCAGGTCGACAGGGCGAGCCGCGCCTATAAGGACCTCAACCTGCTGGCCCTCAAACTGCTCGCACCCGGCGGCGTGCTGATGACGTGGTCGTGCAGCGGCGCCGTGAGCGCAGAGCTGTTCCAGAAGATCGTCGCCGGTGCCGCCGTCGATGCCGGGCTCACGTCGCGGATCATCGACCGGCTACACCAGCCGGCCGACCACCCAGTGCCGCTGAACTTCCCCGAGGCCGACTACCTGAAGGGCTTGGTCGTCGAGGTCGAGTGACGTCGCCGTGCCAGCACGGCACCGGTGGTCAGTGACCCGAGCCCGGGTTCTCCTGCACGAGCTCGATGAGCGTGCCGAAGCTGCCCTTCGGGTGGATGAACGCCACCGTCGTGCCGCGGCTACCCGGCCGGGGTGCCCTGTCAATCGGTGTCGCGCCAGCGGCGACCATCGCGTCGAGCGCCTCCTGGCAGTTCGCCACCCGGTAGCCCACATGGTGCAGGCCCTCGCCGCGCTTCTCGATCGACTTCGCGATCGGGCTGTCGGGGCGCGTCGCCGCCGTCAGCTGGATGTAGCTGTCGGCCACTTTCACCAGCGCCTCCTCGACACCGTCGCTCTCGACGATTTCGCGGTGGTTCACCTCGGCACCGAACGCCTCGCGGTAGAACGCGATGGCGGCCTCGAGGTCCCTGACTGCAATGGCGATGTGGTCGATCTCGGTGAGCAGCATCGCCTCAGTGAACCAGACACCGGGCGCCACTGCGTACTCGACGCACGGGACAGCGACTACGAGCGGCGGAACCGGTGCAGCGCGGCACCGGCACGCTCGCGCATCTCCGGATCGGTGACGCCGAGGCCCTCGCTCGGCGCCAGGGCCAGCACGCCGATCTTGCCCTCGTGCATGTTGTGGTGCACCTGGTAGGCAGCCTCGCCGGTCTGCTCGAGGGGGAACACCTGGCTCATCACGGGGTGGATCATCCCCTTGCTGATCAGCCGATTCGCCTCGTACGCCTCCTTGTAGTTGGCGAAGTGCGAGCCGACGAGCCGCTTCAGGCGCATCCAGAAGTGGCGGTTGTCGAACTCCATCAAGAAACCGCTCGTCGCCGCACAGGTGACCACGGTGCCGCCGCGCTTGGCGACGTACATCGATGCCGCGAACGTCGAGCGGCCGGGGTGCTCGAACACGATGTCGGGGTCCTCACCGCACAGGTCGCGGATGTCCTGGCCGAGTCGGCGCCACTCGGTCTCGTCGTGGGTGCGCTCGTCCTTCCAGAAGCGGTAGCCGGCGACCGACCGGTCGATGACGTGCTCGACGCCCATCGCCCGCAGGATCTCGGCCTTCTCGGGCGAACTGACGACGCACACCGGAATGCCGCCGCCGTTGAGCACGTACTGCGTGGCGTACGCGCCGATGCCGCCGGTAGCGCCCCAGATGAGCACCACGTCACCCTGCTTCATCTGCGCGCCGTTGCGGCTCACGAGCATGCGGTAGCTGGTGCTGTTGCACAGCGCGTTGACCGCCGCCTCTTCCCACGTGAGGTGCGCCGGCTTGGGCATCAACTGGTTGGCCTTCACGACGGCCAGGTCGGCGAGGCCGCCGAAGTTGGTCTCGTAGCCCCAAATGCGCTGGTTGGCGGCGAGCATCGAGTCGTTGTGGGCCGACTGGTCCTGGTCGTCGACATGATTGCAGTGGATCGTCACTCGGTCGCCGGGCCGCCAGTTGCGCACTGCTGCCCCGACTCGCAGCACCACGCCCGAGGCATCGCTGCCGACCACGTGGTGGTCGCGGTCGTGGCGCTTCGCCCATTCGCTTTCGCGTGCCAGGCGCGCCAGCGATCCGAACGTGCTGATCGGCTCGAAGATGCTCGACCACACCGTGTTGAAGTTGATGCTGCTGGCCATCACGGCGATGTACGCCTCGTCGGGTGCCAGCTCGGGCGTTGCCACCTCGCCGATGTGAAGGCTGCGGCGAGGGTCCTTGTCGCGCGATTCGACCCCTCGCCACATGTCCTGGTCGCTGCGGCGGATGTACGCCGCCCTGTACGGCGACGGCACAGGGATTTTGGCAATCTCGTCGGATGCAGCACCGGACTCAATGGCGTCGAGGATCTCCTTCA
>JBJTRF010000207.1:0-20106 GCA_046076025.1 Ilumatobacteraceae bacterium | reverse complement strand
CCCCTCGCCAGCGCCGCCTGCACCGTGGCATCGCTGACATCGCCCACATAGCTCTGGCCGGCCTGCAGCGCCTTCACCCGGCGTTCGTCCACCTCGAAGCCCACCACCGGGAAGCCCACCTCGACGGCGCGCATCGCCACCGGCAGGCCCACATAGCCCTGGCCCACCAGCACCACCTTGGCGGTGCGGGCCTGGATGCGCGCCAGCGCGGCGTCACGCAGTGCGCTCACGCGGCGTGCCCCCTGAATCGTCGCCCGAGAACCAGTTGCTGCGGCGGCTATCCACCACCGCACTGCACACCAGGGTGGCCACCTCGTGCACCTGCTCGTCGCTCAGCGCACTGCCACTGGGCAGGCACACGCCGCGATCGGCAAGGCGCTCGCTCGTGCCATCAACCTGGCTGCGGCACGACTGGAACACCGGCTGGCGGTGCATCGGCATCCACAGCGGGCGGCACTCGATCTCGCGGCTGCGCAACGCCTCGCGCACACGGCCCGCCATCGCCGCCGAATCCAGCAGCACGCACGTCAGCCAGCCGTTCCAGCCGCTCCACGACGGAATCGGCATGAACTCGAGCCCCTGCAACCCATCGAGATGCTGCCGATACTGCGAATGCACGCTGCGGCGGCGCTCGCTGAACGACGGCAGGCGGCTGAGCTGCACGCGGCCCAGCGCCGCCAGCACGTTGCTGAGCCGGTAGTTGAACCCCACATCACGATGCTCGTAATGCTCGACCGGCTGGCGGGCCTGCGTGCTGAGATAGCGAACCCGGTCGGCCAGCGCGGTATCGGGGCACACCAGCATGCCGCCGCCGCTGGTGGTGATGATCTTGTTGCCGTTGAAGCTGAAGATGCCCACATCGCCCAACGTGCCCGCCGGACGCCCCTTGTACGAGGCACCCAGCGCCTCGGCCGAGTCCTCCACCACCGGCACCCCGAACTGGCGGCACACCTCCATGATCGGGTCGTAGTCGGCGCACTGGCCATACAGATCCACCACCACCACGGCTTTCGGCATGCGATTGATGCGGCGGGCACGGCTGAACTCCTCGGCCAGCAGGTCGGGGCTCATGTTCCACGTGCCCGGCTCGCTGTCGATGAACACCGGCTCGGCCCCGCAATAGCGCACCGCATTGGCGCTGGCCGCGAACGTGAACGTGCTGACGAACACCTCGTCGCCCGGCTGCACTCCCACGGCCAGCAGGCCGAGATGCAGGGCAGCCGTGCCGCTGCTGAGCGCCACCGACGAACCCGAGCCCAGATAGCGGCTCATGTCGCGCTCGAAGGCCTCGATATCGGGGCCGGCAGGGGCCACCCAGCCGCTCGCCACCGCCGCCGACACAGCCAACTGCTCGAGCTCGCCGACATCAGGAGGGGACAGGAGAATGCGCATCAGGGGGCCGCCAGCCGCCAGATTACCGCTGGGCGCCGGGCCGGGCGGCCCGACGCGGGGGCAGGGTGGACGCCAGGACGTGCCCGACCGAGAAGGGGGTGTGGCAGTCGCCGCCCGCACTGCGGTGGCCAATGCACCCCGCGTACGTACACCCGCCAGCCTGGTCAGCGACTGCCACGATCACGTTACTCGCCGTACGCAGGTGCCCGTGATCACTGCTCGACGAACAGCGGCGCCGGCTGGCCCAGCACCGCCAGCTGCTCGAGGCGGCCCCGCAGATCGCGGTCGGTGCCCGCGAACACCTGCTGCACCGACTCGAACGTCAGCGGGGTGGCCTGCACGTGGCTCACCAGCGGATGCACCAGGCGGGTGTCGTCCTCGCCGGTGGCGAACAGCTCTTCGTGCAGCTTCTCGCCCTTGCGCAGGGCGGTGAACTCGATCGGCAACGCCGGCACCCGCTGCTGGGCGAACCGCTTCGCCACATCCAGAATCCGCACCGGCTCGCCCATGTCGAGCACCAGCACCTCGCCGCTGCTGCCGATCGCCCCCGCATAGATGGTGAGGCGCACGGCCTCCTGCACCGTCATGAAATAGCGGGTCACCTCGGGATGCGTCACCGTGATCGGCCCGCCGCGCTCGACCTGCTCGGAGAAGATCGTCAGCACCGAACCGCGGCTGCCCAGCACGTTGCCGAACCGCACGCTCACATAGCGGCCCGCCGCCGACAGCGGATCGAACGCCATGCTCGCCGTCAGCCGCTCGGTGATGCGCTTGCTGAGGCCCAGCACGCTGATCGGATTCGCCGCCTTGTCGGTGCTGACGTTGACGAAATGATCGGCACCCACCTCGGCAGCCGCCGCAAGCACGTGATGGGTGCCGAAAACGTTTGTCTTCCACGCCTCGCCCGGCGCCTGCTCGAGCACCGCAAGATGCTTCAGCGCCGCAGCATGGAAGACGACCTGAGGCCGGTGATGGCGGAACACCTCGAACATCCGGTCGGCATCCCGGATATCGGCCAGCACCAGCGAATCGGAATCGAGCGACGTGCGCCCCTCGATAGAGAGCTGCACCGCCGCCAGCGCGCTCTCGTCGCGATCGAGCATCACCAGGCGCGCCGGGCCCAACTCGGCCAGCTGACGGCACAGCTCGCTGCCGATGCTGCCACCCGCCCCGGTAACCAGCACCCGGCGGCCGCGGATGTACTGCGCCACCGCCTCGTGATCGATATCGGCGCTCTCGCGGCCCAACAGATCGGCATCCGACACCGGGCGGATATCGCTGGCCATCGGCTGGGTGAACATGTCGCCCACCGGCGGTAGCGCGAACAGCGGCACACCGAGGCTGCGGCACATCTCGTTCACCCTGCGCAGGTGCCCCGCCGGCTGGCTGGGAATCGCATACAGCACCGCATCGGGATGCAGGCGGCCCACCACATCGGGCAGATCCGCGATCGTGCCGGCCACGCGCACGCCCTGGATGCGATAGTGCTGCTTGGCCGGATCGTCATCCACCAGGGCGATGGGGCGATAGCTGCCGGGCGGGGCGTCGAGCAGCACCCGAACGATGCCACCCGCCGCGTCGCCGGCACCCACCACCACCAACTGGCGATCCTCGGCCGAGAACAGGCGGCGGCGCAACGACACACGGCGCACCGTGCGACCGCCCACCATCAGATTGAGCGCCAGCGCACCAGCCAAGAACGGCACCGTGCGACGCCACACTGCCGCATCAGCCAACACCATCACCAGCGTGGACGCCGTGACCGTGAAGCACACCGTGGCCGTGACCACCATCGACTCTTCGAGGCTGCCGTACTTGTAGCGGCCCCGATACAGGTTGACGGCCAGGCCGATCACCAGGTGCAGCGCCACCACCAGCGCCATCAACTTGAACGTGTGCGACCACGAGATGGGGCGAACCCCGGCATTGTTCAGCGCCTTGACGACCGGAAGGGCAACGACCCAGCAGGCTGCGTCGGCGAGGAACTGAAGGAGGGGACGCACCCTTCCCCTCGCCAACGCGCCCGCCCGCTCGGTCGTACTGCCGTCACTCGGCGTGGTGTCCTCGGTTGTCGATCCGGTGGTCACGTGGTCACGCTGCCTGACGGCTGGTTGCCAGCGGGCGGGTTTGCTCACCCCGAAACGCTGGCAGATAAGGCTGGCTATCTGGCGGATGTGACCGATAGGCCCTATCCGACGATGGCCATCGTCGTGGGAGGTGCCTGATCGGGCAACCAACCTTTGGAGGATTGTTACCGATGGAATGTCATCCCTGAGTAGGATCAATCCGACATGGCCGCACGCACCGCACGCACATCCCGCCCTTCCCGAACCGAGCCGGCCGAGGCGGGGACTGCGGCGGGGCCGGGGCCGTTGGCTGGGCCGGGGCCGATCGGGGTGGTGGTCGCCGACGCACACGAACTGATGCGCGCCGGCCTGCGGATGATCATCGACCAGGCCCCCGACCTGGAAGTGGTGGGCGAGGCCGCCACCGGCGAACAGGCCCTCAGCGCACTGCGCGCCACCCGCGCCCGCGTCGCCCTCGTCGAAGTCGGCCTGCCCGGCATGAGCGGCATCGACCTGCTGCGCTCGGCTGCCGACAGCGGCCTGCCCGCCGCCGTCGTGATGCTGACCACCTACGACCACGACGAAGTCGTCCGCGAGAGCTTCCGCGCCGGCGCACGCGGCTACCTGATGAAGACCGCCCCGCCCACCATGGTGCTCGACGCCATCCGCACCGCCGCTGCCCCCGACGGCGGCAGCATGCTGTCGCCCGAGATCACCCAGCGGCTCGTCGACGACACCATGCGCGCCCCCGCACCAACCCAGAGCGGCGCCCACGACATGTCGGCACTCACCGAGAGCGAGCTGAAGGTGCTGCGCCACGTGGCCCGCGGCCTGTCGAACCAGGAAGTGGCCGACCGGCTGATGGTGAGCGAGACCACCGTGAAGAGCCACATGTCGGCCGTGCTGCGCAAGCTGGGCCTGCGCGACCGCGTTCAGTGCGTGATCGCCGCCTACGAGACCGGCCTTGTGACACCCGGCCGCGGATAGGGCAGGCTGGAGCAAGAGGACATGACGATGAACGACCACACCACCGATGGCGAACGCGGCGATGATGAAGTCGCTCGCGGCGGCGCGGGCGTCGTGGCGGGCGGCGGCGTGGCGGGCGTCGGACAGGCCGCTACCGAACGGGCAACCACCGAACGGCCGGCTGGCGTCGACGACGAACTGATCTTCTCGATCGGCAACACACCTCCCCTGCAGGCCACATTGGACGACGTGCAGCGCTTTGCACAACTGCTGGCCGGGCTGCCCGTGGCCATCATCGCCACCGACGCCATGGGCACCGTCCTCATCTGGAGTGCCCATGCCGCCACCATGTACGGCTGGACCGCCGACGAAGCGCTCGGTCGCTCGATCACCGAACTCACCGTCGGCCCCACCGACCAGGACACAGCCGCCGCCATCATGGCCAGCGTCACGTCGGGCAACGTGTGGGAAGGCGAGTTCACCGCCACCCGCCGCGACGGCACCGAGGTGCACATCCACATCATCGACGCGCCCATCCTGGGCTCGGTGGGCGAGATCATCGGCGTGATCGGCGTGTCGGTCGACGTGTCGGCACAGCGCGACAAGATCCGCGACAACCTGCGGCGCGTACGCGACGCCTCGCTGCGATCACTCGTCGAGGTCGATGTCGAGCGTCGGCGCATCGCCATGGAACTGCACGACGACGTCGGCCAGACACTCACCGCACTGCGCAGCGAGCTGCTGTGGCTGCGCGACCGGCCCGCCGACGAAGTGCGCGCCTCCATCGAGCGACTCGACCAGGCCATCGGCGATGGCATCGACCGCGTCCGCCGCGTGTGCGAAGACCTGCGCCCCCGGCTGATCCACGAACTCGGCCTCGAGGAATCGCTGCGCATCATGACCGCCGACACCGCACGGCGTATCGGCGCCGAGCCGTACACCCACGTCGAGCAACTGCCGCTGCTCACCCCCTACGCGGCGATGGCCGTCTACCGCGCCACACAGGAATGCCTCACCAACATCGAGCGGCATGCCGCCACCAGCGCGCAGGTGGTCTGCGTGATGCGCGAGGTGCCCAGCAGCGCATCGTTCGACGAGCCATGCGTCGAGTTGCAGGTGTCCAGCGACGGCGGCACCTACGGCGGGCAGATGGGCCACGGCCTCAGCCTGATGCGCGACCGCTTCAACGCCATCGGCGGCACCGTCACCTTGGAAGGCCTCGCCGGAGGTGGCGTGCAGGTAACTGCGGCGGTGCCCACCGTGCTGGCATTCGCACCCGAGGCCACCCCCGACGACGGCGTCGAGCGACGCGGCCACACCTGGTACCTGACGTCGAAGCTGTTCGGCCGCGAACCGACGTGAGGCGAGCGGTGTGGAGCAGGGCGTGATGTGATGGGCATGGCGTGGTGACGGGCGGGCGGCAGCCGAGCATTCGGGTGATGGTGGTCGACGACCATCCGGTGATGCGCGCCGCCACGATCCGCTTCCTCGCCGCCGACGACGCCATCAACGTGGTGCACGAAGCCGACTCGATCGCCGGCGCCCTGGCGTACGCACCCGGCGCCCTCGACATCGTCGTGCTCGACCTGTCGATGCCCGGCACCAGCGGCCTCGACGGCGCCGCCGTCCTGCACGACACCTTCCCCGGCGTGCGGCTGCTGATGCTCACCGTGTACAACGACCCCGCCATCGCCCGCAGCGCCATCACCGCCGGCATCGAGGGATTCATCACCAAGGGCTGCGCACCCACCGAGCTGGTGGCCGCCGTGCTCGAGGTGGCTGCCACCGGGCGGTACATGCCGCCGTCGCTGACCGCGGGCGTGCGGAGCCAGCCGTCAGCCGGCGCGCTGTCGCCACGCGAGACCGAGGTGCTGCGGCTGATGATCGACGGCTGGCGCGTCACCGACATCGCCACCGAACTGGGCATCAGCCTGAAGACCGCCAGCACCTTCAAGAGCCGCATCCACGCCAAGACCCGCTGCTACACCCTCGACCAACTGATCGGCTACGCCGTGCAGCACCAACTGCTGCCCACCAGCGCCGGCGGCGCCCCCATCGACGCGCCGAGCACGTGACGGCCAGTCGTGCGACGCCAGCCGCCGGCTGAGCGGTGGTGGCGCGAGTGCGCCGCAGTGGTGGCGTCAGTCGTACACCTGGCTGCGGTGGCCGACGTTTACCACGGTCACGAGACGCAACTCGCCATCGTCGATCTCGTAGATGATGCGGCAGTCGCCGACCCGGACTCTGAAGCCTGGCCGACCCCGAAGTCGGCGTGACGCCGGCGGCCGGGGATCGACCGCGAGCATCGCGATCGCGCCGCGCAGGCGGGTGCGTTGCTGCGGGTCGATGCGCCTCATCGCCCGCTCGGCGGTGGGCAGGACCGTGACTCGGTACGTCACGCCCAGCCGAGGTCCTTCTCGACCTGCTCCCACGGGATCGGCTCGCCGCTCTCGGCGATGGCGGCGTCGTAGAGGTCGATGTCCTCGAGGTCCTCGAGCGCTTCCATCAACTGGTCGTAGCGCGCGTGGCTGATAACGACGGCGGCGGGGCTGCCGTAGCGCTCGAGGATGACGGCTTCGGTCTGGGCGAACTCGATGATCTCGGCGAGTCGCTGGCGGGCATTGCTGACGGGAAACGTGGCCATCTCAGAATTGTACGTAACGGCTGATGAGTTGTACATATGCCCCCCGGTTCGGTTCGCCGCCCAGCGGTGACCTTCGGCCCTGCGCCGATGTGCTCTGGGTGTCGACAATGAGAGTGGATCGACCGCAACGAGCATCGAACGAGCATCGAAGGAGCAGACATGGCCGCCGAGATGGCACAGACAGTGGTGGTGGGAGTCGACGGCTCGGAGGGCGCACAGCGCGCCCTGCGCTTCGCGATCGACGAGGCCGTCGCCCACAACTGGCGGGTGATGCTGGTGCACGGCGTCGACGTCGGCCTCTCGGCCGCCGACCCCTACGGCGGCGGTGCCGTGCTCGAGCAGCTGCAGCAGGCCGGACGCACCGCACTCGAAGCCGCAGCCGCCGAGGTGGTGAAGGCCGGCCTGGAAGCGAGCACCAAGCTGGAAGTGGGCTCGCCCGCCTATGCGCTGATCGACGCATCCAAGGGCGCAGCGATGCTGGTGGTGGGCAGCCGCGGACACGGCGGCTTCATGGGCCTGCTGCTTGGCTCGGTGTCGAGCGCCTGCGTGCACCACGCCCACTGCCCCATCGTGGTGGTCCCCAAGCCGTAACAGCCGGGGCGACGCGCGCCGGGGGTGGGTCAGGTGAGCGGGGTGAGCGACAGCAGGTCGGCGGTGAACTGCTCGCGGTAGGTGACGGCGCCGATCACGCCCGAGTCGGTGCGCGTCACCTTCGTCGAGCTCATCGACAGCGGCAGGCCGCTGCGATCGAGCCAGTAGTCGATCACCGAATCCTCGTAGTACTCGCCGGCGCGCCACGTGATGGTGAGGCGCACGTGTGCCACCTCGACGGCAACACCCTCGATGAGGCGTTCCTCGACGCCCAGCAACTCCCACATCGCTGGCCAGTCGCGGTCGTCGCACACGCACGTCATCGACGTTGGCTCCCACACGCCCGCCATCGGGTCGTCGACATACGCGGCGGGCAGCATCAGCACGTCGTCCGGGCAGTAGGTGGGCGTGCGCTCCTCCTGGCCGAAGAACTCGTGATGCCACACCGCCACGGCATCGCCCTGCCACACGATGCCCTCGGGCGTCATGCAGATGCCCCACGTGTCGGAGCGCTCCTTCAATGCCGTCCACGTCAGCAGCGCACCGCACTCGGTGTGGCGCACCGTGATGGTGGTCTCGGCCGGATAGGTGTGCGACGAACCGGTGAGGATGTCAACCGACTCGCTGCCCGTGGTGGCGTAGCGGTACACGCCCTCGGCCGGTGGAGGGGGCGGCTGCAGCGGCACCGCCGTCGAGTCGGGCACCGACACGGCCACGGATGTGAGCGCCGGCTCGCCGGTGGGAGCGGTGGTGGGCGACGAGTTGGCGCGGAACTCGTCGAGGGCGTCGATCGCATCCACCGCCGTCGAGCTGTCGTGCGGCCAGAACCGCAGGTACGCCACCGGGACGGCGAACACCAGCACGGTGAGGCCGAAGTAGATCTTGGTGCCACGCCGCCAGCGGCCCCAGCGCAGCCCGCGCCACGAGATCCGCCCGCCCGGCTCGACCGTCGCATGCGCCTCCGGCACCGACTAGGAAGGCTCGCCGCCCTTCCCCTCCACAGTCACATTCCCGACAGTAATCCGCTGCGCCATGCCCCCGAGCCACCGTGCAGTGGCGGCGGTCAGACGACGAGGAGGTCGAGGGCGTGCTCGAGGCCGGCGAAGTCGGCGGGGTTGCGCGTACAGAGGCGGGCACCATGGGCATGCGCAGTGGCGGCGATGAGCAGGTCGTTCGAGCGGGCGCGGGGGCTGCGGCCGTTGCGGGCCACGATGGCGGCAAGTTCGCCATAGCTGGCCGCCACGCGGTCGTCGACAGGCAGCGCGTCGAAGTGGCCCACAATGAAGGCCAGGCGGCGAAGTCGCTCGGCACGCACCTCGGCCTTCGCCGTGACAAGCGTGCCGAAGTGCAGTTCGGCCAGTGAGATCGCGCTGATGGCGAGCTCGCCCTCGATCTCGGCGATGTCGGTGGCGACCAGCACGCTGGTGTCAAGCACGGCGCGCACGCGGCGGCTCCCACGGATTGCGAGTGTCGTGGCCGACGAGGTTGCGGTCGGATGGCCAGTCGGGATCGGTGCGGCCGGCGAACAGCGGGGCGATGTCGGCCCAGCGACGCCACTGCGATGGCGTGGCCGGCACCAGCCGGGCAGCGAGGCGGCCGGCAACCGTGATGTCGATCGACTCGCCGGCCTCGACACGGCGCACCAGATCGGAGGCGTCCTGGCGGAGTTCGCGGAGTCCCACCGGCGTCATCCCCCCACGGTAGCACAAGTGCTACAACGCCGACCCGAGGCATGTCCCCGAGCAGTAGGTGCGATCACGGAACGCGTTGTTGCGCTGATCCAGCGCATGGCCCACAGTGCACGCCGACGCGCTCTCGTGGGCAGTGGTTACATCGAGCGTTGGCGGAGGGGTTCGATCTTGTAGATGATGCGGCGGTCGGTTGGGCCGAACGTGTACGGGCCGCCGACGTACTTGCGGCTCAGCTTCTCTATGTGGTCGCCGGCCTCGGGGCCCACCACCGTGCCCACCACGCGGCCGCGCACCTCGGCGTAGTGATACGGATTGCCGGCATCCCAGATGGCCACCGTGACGCGCGGATCGGTGTCCATCGCCGTCGCCTTGGCACGGCCGAGCTCGGTGTTGATGAGCACGTACTCGTCGTCGGCATCCACCCACATCACGTGGGTCATCGGATGGCCGCTCTTGGGGATGACGGTGAGTGCGGCGAAATTCTTTCCCTGGGCGAGATCGCGGATCTTCGGGTCGAGCATGCGGCGAGCGTACCGACCTCAGCGCTGTCGCCGCAGCGCCGTGCGTCAGCAGTTGCGCCGACACGGCATGGTCGGGGCTGACAGCGGCCCGACCCGGCGATCGCGCAAGCATTCATCAAGTTGCCGACCGGCAGACACCTGTCGTTCATCTCGACGACAGATGACTTTCCTAGGTTCGGTCGACATGGAAGACAGGTCGTCGCTCATCGCCGCCGAGCAGGCCCTCGACACCCTGGTGGCGGCCCGGGCGGCGCTGCTCGACAGCCTCTCCACGCTGAACCGCCAGCATCTCGAGGCCATGGCGTCGAGCTCGTGGCTCGTCGACCGAGAGTCGCCAGTGCTCAGCGAACTTGCCGAGCTGCACCGCCGAGTTGTCGAGCGCTTCCTCGCCACGCACATCGAGGTGTTCGCAACCACCACGTCGGCCCTCGTCGAGGCGCTCGCCGTGAGAGTGATGGCCGACAGCGAGACCGCCGCCCAGCGCAAGCCAGCGGAGCCGACCGGCGGTGACGAGAGTTCGGGCACCTCGTTGGCGCGCATCGAGCGGACCGCTGCCAGCGCAGAAGGCAACGGCCACCGCCGGGCTGTTCTCCGCCGAGGCCTCCACCACGACCGCGCGGCGGCCGACGCTGCTCGTGGTACTCGTTGCGCTGGTCGTGCTCGATCTCGGCATCGTGGCGATCCGGTGGCGCATCCGCCGGCATGCCAAGGCCTCGGCATCGGCGACGGCCGCAGCGGGGGGCTAGCGAAAGCCCGCCGCCACGATGGCGTCGAACTCGCCCGGGGTGAGCGGCAGCACGCTGAGGCGGCTGCCCTTGGCCAGGAGGCGGCACTCGGCCAGCTCGGGCAGGGTGCGCAGCACGTCGAGCGGCACGAGGCGCAGCCTCTTCACGGGGGCGATCGTCACCCAGTCCCAGCGCGGATCGGCGGGATCCGACGTCGGGTCGAAGTACTTGCTCGTGCGGTCGAACTGCGTGGGATCGGGCTCGGCACCCTTCACCACCTTGGCGATGCCGGCAGCACCGGGCGGCGCGGCGTTCGAGTGGTAGAAGATCACGCGGTCGCCCACCCTCATCGCCCGCATCGAGTTGCGCGCCTCGTAGTTGCGCACGCCATCCCAGCCCTCGCGCTTCACGCGCACGAGGTCGTCGTACGAGAACACATCGGGCTCGCTCTTCATCAGCCAGAACGCCATGGCGGCGAACCTACTGCGAACGACCGCGCACGATCCTCTCGTACAGGTCGCGATACTGCGCCGCTGCCGTGCTCCAGCCCACGTCGCTCGCCATCGCCTGCTGCTGCACGGCCCGCCACGCCGCACGGTCGGCGAACAGGTCGCACGCCCGGCCCAGCGCATGCGCCAGCGCATCGACATCGACCGGATGGAACTGGAAACCCGTGGCGGCCTTCGCCGACAGCGCTGCTGGATTGGCATCGATGACCGTGTCGGCAAGGCCACCGACGCGCGACACCACGGGCAGCGTGCCGTAGCGCAGGCCGTACAGCTGGGTGAGACCGCACGGCTCGAAGCGGCTGGGCACCACGATGGCATCGCTGCCCGCCTGCAGGCGATGCGACAGCGACTCGTCGTAGCCGATCACCACCGCCACGCGGCCCGGCAGGTTCTCGGCGGCGCGGCGCAGCGCATCCTCCAGCTCGCGCTCGCCGGCGCCGAGCACGGCGAACTGCGCGCCGCGCGCTGCCAGCGCCGGCATCGCAGCCGCCAGCACGTCGATGCCCTTCTGGTGGGTGAGGCGGCTGATCACGCAGAACAGCGGTGCGTCGTCGCGCTGCTCGAGGCCCAGCTCGGCCTGCAGGGCGCGCCGGTTGGCGGCCTTCGCATCGAGCGCGCGCGCCGAGTAATGCGCATACGGCGGCACCAGCGCCGCATCGGTGCCCGGATTCCACAGCGCATCATCGATGCCGTTGACGATGCCGGTCAGCGAGCCCGCACGCGACCGCAGCAGCCCGTCGAAGCCCATGCCGTGCTCGGGCGTGACGATCTCGGCCGCATAGGTGGGACTGACCGTGCTGACGTGATCGCACCAGCTGACGCCCGCCTTCAGGAAGCTGAGGTTGCCGTAGAACTCGAGGCCGTCGAGCCGCTCGGCCTCGGACGGCAGCCCCAGCTCGCGAGTGGTCGACAGCGGGAACTGCCCCTGGAAGGCGAGGTTGTGGATCGTCAGCAGCGTGGCCGGCGCACTGGGCCGCGGGTCGTAGTGCAGGTACGCGGCCGTCAGCGCCGCCTGCCAGTCGTGCAGGTGCACCACGTCGGGCCGCCACGCCGCATCCGGATACAGCCACTGCACCCGGCCCAGCGCGATGTCGGCCGCGGCGCGGCTGAGCGCGCCGAACCGCAGGTGGTTGTCGGGCCAGTCGCGGCCATCGGGCCCCGCATACGGACCGCCGCCCTCGCGGTCGAACAGATGCGGGGCCACCACCACGAACAGGCGCGCCCCCGTGGGCGCCACGCCCGTCACCAGCGTGGCCGGCCCGCCGAACATGTCGGACCACTTGGCGATTGCCAGCTGCGCATCCACCTGCGCCAGCACGCCCGGATAGGCGGGCAGCAGCACGTGCGCCTCGACGCCAAGACCGCGCAACGCGGGCGGCAGCGCGCCCACCACGTCGGCCAGCCCGCCGGTCTTCACCAGCGGGTAGCACTCGGACGACACGAACAGCACCTTCATTCGAGCACGACCGTAATCGCCCCTGTCGGCCAGCGGACGCAGGGGATACGTTGTGGCCATGGCTGGACCCAAGGTGCTGGTGATGGTGCTGGCCGGCGGCGAGGGCAAGCGCATGCTGCCGCTCACCAAGGACCGCGCCAAGCCCGCCGTGCCGTTCGGCGGCGCCTACCGCATCATCGACTTCGCGCTCTCCAACTTCGCCAACGCCGGCTACCTGAAGATCGTCGTGCTCACCCAGTACATGAGCCACAGCCTCGACCGGCACATCAGCCAGACATGGCGCTTCAGCGCGCTGCTGGGCAACTACGTCACCCCCGTGCCGGCGCAGATGCGGCGCGGCCCCTACTGGTTCGCCGGCTCGGCCGACGCCATCTACCAGAACATCAACCTCATCACCGACGAGAGCCCCGACGTGGTGTGCGTGTTCGGCGCCGACCACATCTACCGCATGGATCCGCGCCAGCTGGTCGAGCACCACCTGCGCGTCGGCGCCGGTGTCACCGTCGCCGCGATCCCCGTCGGCTACGAGGAAGCGAAGTCGTTCGGCGTGATCGAATCCGACGAGAGCGGCCGCATCCTCGCGTTCCACGAGAAGTCGCCCACCCCGCCCACCATGCCGGGCGACAGCACGCGCTGCCTCGCCAGCATGGGCAACTACGTGTTCGACACGCAGACCCTCATCGACATCGTCACCCCCACCGGCGACGACAACGTGCCCACCGACGTGGGCGGCCACGTGATCCCCGCGCTCACGCGCCAGGGCGTCGCCCACGTGTACGACTTCAGCACCAACGTCGTGCCCGGCCAGGACGAGCGCGAGAAGGGCTACTGGCGTGACGTGGGCACCATCGACTCGTACTACGACGCCAACATGGACCTGCTTGCCCCCGTGCCGGTGTTCAACCTCTACAACGACCAGTGGCCCGTGTTCACCCGCCACGAGAGCTACCCGCCGGCGAAGATCTCGCGCGGCGTGTTCGGCGAGCCGGCCTTCGTGGACGGCAGCCTGCTCTGCAACGGCAGCATCGTCACCGGCGGCCATGTCGAGCGCAGCATCATCTCGCCCGGATGCGTCGTGCACCACGACGCCCACGTCACCGACAGCATCCTGATGCCCGGCGTGGTGGTGGGCGCAGGCGCGCGCGTGAACCGCACCATCATCGACAAGAACGTCACCGTGCCCGAGGGCATGCGCATCGGCTTCGACCTCGCCGCCGACGCGCAGCGCTTCACTGTGAGCGACCGTGGCATCGTGGTGATCAGCAAGGGCATGGCCCTGTAGGCCACCGGGTGCGCACCCCACGGATACGCTCGCCGCAGTGAGCGAGAACCCGCCTGTCGTGCCCGCCGACACCACGCCCGAGGCGTGGCGAGTGCAGATGCGCGCCATGGCCGCCCTCACTCCCCAGCAGCGCCTCGCCCTCTGGGCCGACCTGAACGAACAGGTGGCCGCAATGGAGGAGGCGGCGGTTCGCCGACAGCATCCAGAACTCGACGACCTCGGCGTGGGCCTCGAGCTCATCCGCCGACGGCATGGCGACGCACTCGCTGCGGCATGCCGAGCCTCGCTGTAGCGCCGCTGCGCGTCTGTCGATGCAGCAGCTTCGAGCGCTGGCTAGGACAACGAGTCTCGCTCATGCCGGCTACGCATAGCACCGTGTAAGGCGTCGTCGCACCACTAGGCCGGCGGCCGCGGAAGGCGGGTCAGGGCTTGACGTCGGCGGTGAGGTCGGGAGGTTGGGCATCGTGGCCCATCGCGCCGCTCACCTTGGCCGCCAGGTCGGCGTCGTTGAGGATGGCCCGGGCCACCGGACCGGCAAGCCTGCCGCCGAGAGGAATCTGACCCGAGGCCACTGCGGCGATCAACGCGCTGGATACCACGGCGGCGCCCGACTTCACCTTGCCCCAGTCGACGTCCTTGGCCAGCGAGCGCATGCGGTCCTTCGCATCCGAGGCGTGGCCGCCCGTGGCGGCGCGTACCTTGGCCCAGTCGACCGAGCGCAGTGCTGCGGCGACTGCGTTCACGTCGTCGTCCTCCGTCGGGGTGCCCGAGGCGCCGTCGGCTGCATCGCCAGTCGCGCTGTCGGCAGGCGGGGGAGTGTCGGCCACCCGCTCGTCGGCGAGTCCGCGCTCGTACTCGGCCTTCAGGCGCTGGGCGAACTCGGTGGCACGCACCTTCGCCGTCGCCGGCTCGACCGCACTCACCAGCCGTGCGGCAAGACGTCCGAGCCGCTCTGCAACCATGAACGGCAGCGTAGGGGATGCGCCGCAGCACCGGCAGCGCTCGTCGTCACGGTGACACGGCGCGACCTCGACGTTCTGGTGCGCCGCACGTGCCGAGAACGGCACCGGCCCGAGCGCTGCACGAGCGCCCGGGCCGGCGTCCGATCGATGGTCGATTGAGGACGTGTCAGACGCGGATGACGATGGCGCCGTTGCGCTGCTTGCGCACCTCGATGGGGGCGGTGACCGGAACCCCGGTCTCGTCCTCCTCGGAGATGTCGTCCATGCGCATGCCGAACCAGTCGGCCACGTCGACGATCGTGCAGTTGCGCTTGCCCTTGCAGATGCTCACCTTGCCGCCGTCGTACACGGTGGCAGAGAAGCGCACCCACCCTGCATCGCCGAGATCGGTGGCGATGTCCCACGTGAGGGTGTCGGCATTCCAGCGCTCGAGCCAGCCCTCGCCCACGATGACGCCGCATCGCGGGTTCGAGCCCGACACGCCGACGCCGACCGGGCACGGCACCGTGCCGAACACCGGCTGGTCGCCCGACACGATGCCGGCCGAATCAGTCCAGCGCGCGTACAGCGCTGCCTTCAGGCGCAAATGGTTGTTGATGATCCACAGCAACTGGCCCCGCTGTGTGATCGTGCGCGTGGTCGGCGACCGACAGCAGGAACTCGGCATCCGAGCGCATCGTCGCGGCGTATCGCTCGAGCTGTGCCTCGACCACCAGGTTGTGGCGGGTGATGAAGTGGTACGTCACCATGCCCTGGGTCACCCCGGCGCGGCGCGCAACGTCGGCGACGCGCAACTTGTCCTCGCCCACGGCAGCGATCACCTCGATGGCCTCATCGAGGATCCGCCGCCGCGTGTCGTCTGATGCCACGGAGAAACACTCTACGGACTCTGCCGGGTGGCGATTGCCACCGCCTCGTGCCCAATCAGGCAGAACGAGGTTCACTCACCTGTCGCCGTCGGCGGCCGATGCCACGCAGCGTCACGTGTCGAGCGCGGCTCGCAGGCTGTGCCACACAGCGTCGCCGGCAAGCTCGACCAACTCGTCGCGCAGCGACAGCACCACCGGCACTGCGCCGGTGAACGAGTCGAAGGCGGCCCGATCGGCCTGATCGGTGCAGCACCACGCGATCGGATCGCTGCCGTCGCCCCAGTCGGCGCGACGCCACGGCCGCACTGCGACCACCGTGGTGGCGGCGCCGCCGCGCTGCTCGACGCGCTCGACCACCTTCACGGGCGCCTGCCAGCACACCGCCGGCTTCCAGTCGAGCGGCCGCTCGCCGCACTCGACGGCGGCCAGGTGCAGGGCGCACCCGGTGCCGCCGGCGAAGCCGGGCCGGTTGAAGAAGATGCACGCACCGTCGACCACCTTGGTGAAGGCGCGCGTGGCATCGGTGAACACGTCGTGCTCGTCGACCGCGTCGCGGTGCTGCCACAGGTGCGGCGGGATCGCCGCAGCGCTCGCCGACACCGTCATCGACTCGGTCTCGTCGGCCAGCTGCGCGCCCACCGAGCAGCAGCCCTGACCGAGGTGTGCCGCCGGCTGGGCCAGGATGCCGAGGCAGCCGCGGCCCCACGTGCACTCCCAGTGCGACTCCATGAACCCACGGTCGAACTGCCATTCCACCGACGGATCGGCGGGATCGGCGATGACGACCACGTCGACGGCCCGGCCGGCCCCGAGGGGCTGCGGGCGGTCGAGGTGGTCGTCGGCGCTCATCACCGGCTGACGTTAGAGGTATCGAACCGCCGACGACGAGCGCCCGGCAGCGTGCTCGGCGGCCAACCCGCGGCACACTGGACCCCGTGACCGCAGCCGCCTCCCCGCACGTCGTGCACGACTACGACCTCGTCATCATCGGCACCGGCTCGGGCAACTCGATCATCGGCCCCGAGATGGACCACTGGCGCATCGCCATCAGCGAGCGCGGGGGGTTCGGCGGCACCTGCCTGAACGTCGGCTGCATCCCCACCAAGATGCTGGTGTGGCCCGCCGACCTGGCGCACCACGCCGCACACGGCGAGGCACTCGGCGTGCGCACCCGCTACGACGGCGCCGACTGGCCGGCGATCCGCGACCGGGTGTTCGGCCGCATCGACCCCATCGCCGAGAGCGGCCGGCAGTACCGGCACGGACTGCCGAACGTCGACGTCTACGAGGGCACCGGCCACTTCGTCGACGAGCGCACGCTCGAGGTGAACGGGATACGCGTGCGCGGCCAGCAGGTGGTGATCGCCGCCGGCGCACGACCGTTCATCCCGCCGATCGACGGCCTTGCCGACGTGCCGTTCCACACCAGCGACAGCATCATGCGCGTCGGTGCCCTGCCCGAGCACCTCATCATCGTGGGCGGCGGTTTCATCGGTGCCGAGTTCGCCCACGTGTTCGGCGCACTCGGCTCGCGCATCACGATGGTGAACCGCAGCGCACGCCTGCTGCAGGCCGAAGACCACGACATCTAGGCGCGCTTCACCGAGATCGCCGCCCGGCGCTACGACCTCGAGCTCGGCGCCACTGTGCGCCGCGCCCGCCGCGGTGGCATGGGCGTGCAGCTCGAGCTCGACACGCCGCACGGTCCGCGCACGGTGGAGGGCGACGCGCTGCTGATCGCCACCGGACGCGTGCCCAACAGCGACATCCTGCGCGTCGAGCACGGCGGCATCGACATCGACACCCGCGGCAACGTGCTCGTCGACGATCACGGTCGCACGAGCGCGGAGGGCGTGTGGGCGCTGGGCGACATCAACGGCCGCCACCAGCTGAAGCACATGGCCAACGGCGAGGCACGCGTGATCCGTCACAACGTGATGCACCACCACGACCTGCGCCGCTACGACACGCGGCCGGCGCCGCACGCCGTGTTCAGCAACCCGCAGATCGGATCGGTGGGGCTGACCGAGGAGGAAGCTGCCGCCAGCGGCGAGCCGTACTGCGTAGCCGTACAGGGCTACGGCGGCTCGGCCTACGGCTGGGCGATGGAGGACGACACCGGGTTCTGCAAGGTGATCGGCGATCCGCGCACGCGGCACCTGATCGGCGCGCACGTCATCGGCTACCAGGCATCGATGCTGGTGCAGCAGCTGGTGCAGGGCATGCACCTCGGCAGCACCGTCGACGAGATGGCCGTCGGCCAGGTGTGGATCCACCCCGCCCTCAGCGAGGTGAACGAGGTTGCACTCCTGCAACTGCAGGAAGCCTTCGACCGCGGCGACGTCATCAGCTGATCCGTCGGCCGCACACCGGCGAGAGGGTCCTCAGCAAAACGGTTTGATCGCGTCAGTGACGAATCGCTCTCACGAGCGGACGATGCCCGCTGCGGCGTCGCGCATCCGACGGGCCCACTCGACTGCCCGCATCGCGTCAACTTGTGCAACAGTCGCCGATTGATACTGCGACTTCGTCTTCAGTTGAAGGAGTCGGCTCAATGTCGGTGCCAGCTCGCGACCGAGCTTTCCGGTCTTCGACAGTTCTTCGACTGCGCTGCTGTGGCTATCGGCCTTACCGGTCACCCCGGTGAGCTTGAGGCAGATTGCATCCTTGGCGTTGATTCCCGACACCACGGCATTGGAGGTAGCGGCATTGAACAGCGCCTGATCGAGGCTCGTCTCGGCGGCAAGCAGGAACTCGTCGGCCTTGGCGAGATGCGACAGGGCATCGCGCAGCGCGCTCATGACGCGGTGCTTGTGAGGGAGCGCACGTGCTGGCCGGTGATGTTGACGGCATCGCGGCGGAGGTTGGCAATGAGGGGGTCGCTGTTTCGGACGAGTGCGGCGACCTCGCCAATGGACAACTCGAGGAGCTCACACCGGTTGCCAGTCCATTGATGAACCAGCTCGACGAGCGATGACACCTGGGCTGCCCAGACGGGATCGTCGGGGTCGACAACCTCGCCACGGACCAGCAGGAGGTCGATATCGCTTTCGGCATCGCCATCGCCACGAGCGGCAGAGCCGAACATCCAGACAGCCACCGGAGGCAGCGACCACGAGCCGATCACTGTGCTGATGCGCTCGAGCAGCGTGGCACGGAGGTCGCTGAGCGCGATGACCGAAGGCGCCGCGACATGCTGACGGTTGAGGGTGTAGAGATTGGCGCGGCCGGCGGGCTGACACAGCACGAGACCACCTGTTATCAGCGACTTGAGCGCCTTGTTCACGCCGGCCCTCGATGCACTGTTCTCACCGATCAGCGTCGCGAGCGCCCCGCCGGTGAGGGGCTGGTCGGTGCGCGCGAGCACGTGCAGGATCGGACCGGCAAGGCCGGGGATGACGGTGGTGATCGGGTGGGCGACGTCCATTGGGCCTTCCGGCGTTGTCTAGATGGAAACTAGAGTAGCCATATGTGTACTCTAGAGGCCATTACGGCCGGCGTGGCGCGGGCGGGGCGGTCTTACCGAACTCTCACCGGGGGAGGGTTGACGGCTTACCTGCATGGTGCATCGTGAGCACATCCCACGAGGGCACCGCCCACGAAGGGTCACCCACCCCGGTCCGGAACCCCCCGCCGGGCCCGATCAAAGGAACCCACATGGCAACCACCCGCAACAAGAAGAAGGTCATCACCGCCGGCCTCATCGCCGGCCTCATCGCCGGCGCAGGCGCCGGACTGGTGCTCGAGTTGTCGGGCACGGCCGGTGCCGGACAGGCCGTCACCGCCGCAACCGTGCCCGGCGAGACCGGCGACGTCGAGGCCGAGCACGCCGACCGGCTGCAGTCGGTGCTCCAGCCGCTCGTCGACGACGGCACCATCACCCAGGCCCAGGCCGACGCGGTGATCGCTGCCCTCGAGGCCGCCCGCCCGATGCGCGGCGAGGGCGTCGGCCGCCGTGCATTCGGCCTCGCCGCCGAGACCATCGGCATCACCCCCGAGGAGCTGCGCACCGCCGTGATGGGCGGCCAGACCATCGCCGAGGTGGCCGCGGCCAACGGCTCGAGCGGTGATGAGGTGATCGCCGCACTCGTGGCCAAGGCCCAGGAGCACATCGACGGCGACGTCGCCGACGGCGAGTACACCGCCGAAGAGGGCGCGGCGAAGCTCGCCGATGCCACGGCCCGCATCACCGAGTTCGTCAACAACACGCCCGAACTGCCGCTGTTCGGCGGCCGCGGCGGCCGCCACGGTCACCACGGCGACATGGACGGCGACCACATGGACGGCGACATGGGCGGCGACGACCTCGGCGCCTGAGCCGCAGTCGACGACACCTCGACCCGACTGACACCGCCAGCGGCTGGCCGGCCCCCTCCTCCCAGCCAGCCGCCCGGAACCGGTGGCCGTGCCCTGCGCCCGCAGGCACGGCCAC
>JBJTRF010000206.1:0-5263 GCA_046076025.1 Ilumatobacteraceae bacterium | reverse complement strand
CCTCGGCTTGCGTGGTCCGTGGTCAGGGCCCTGCCCGGAACGCTGGTCCGGCGACGGCGCCTGCGCCGCACCGCCGTGGTGCGGCCGCACGAGCTCGAGCGGTGGATGACCGCTCGCTGACGGTGCGGCTCAGCGGCCGATGCGCGCGTAGGCGAAGGAGGCGGCCGTCCACGAGTCGGCGTCGAGCAGGTTGCGGCCGTCGAACACACGGCGGTCGGCCATGACTGCGCCGACCTCGGCGGGGTCGGCGGCGGCGAACTCGGGCCACTCGGTGAGCACGACGAGGCAGTGCGCATCGCAGGCTGCCTCGATGCAGTCGGCTGCGATCCGGATGCCGTCGGGCAGTGCCGACGAGGCTGTGCGCACCGTTGGGTCGTAGGCGCTGAGCTGCGCACCGCGAGCGGCCAGCCGGCGGCTGATCTCGAGCGCGGGCGAGTCGCGGAGGTCGTCGGTGCCGGCCTTGAAGGTGAGGCCCCACACCGCGATCCGCATCCCCATGAGGGGATGGTCCATCAGCACGGAGTCGCGGCCGACCAGGGACTGGATGCGGTCGGTGATCCGGTCGAACTGCCGGAGGTTCGACGAGATGACGCTGCGCATCAGCTCGAAATCGTGGCCTGCGCCGTCGGCGATGTTGACGAGGGCGCGCGAGTCCTTCGGGAAGCAGCTGCCACCCCAGCCCGGCCCCGGTCGGAGGAACTCCTTGCCGATCCGCCGGTCGAGTCCCATGCCGATGACGACGTCGTCGACGTTGGCCGAGAGTGCCTCGCAGAGCGCCGCCATGTCGTTGACGAACGACAGTTTCATTGCAAGGAAGGCGTTGGAGGCGTACTTGACGGTCTCGGAGGTGGCGGGGTCGGTGATCAGCGTGGCGGCGCCCAGCGCTCGGTAGAGCGCTGCTACGCCCTGAGCGGCTGACGGGTCGTCGCATCCGACGACGATTCGATCGGGTTCGAGGAAGTCGTCGATCGCAGAGCCCTCGCGGAGGAACTCGGGGTTGCTGGCGATGTGGATGTCGGGGCGGGCCAGTCGGCGGGCTGCCTCGCTGGCGGTGCCGACGGGAACCGTGGACTTGTTGATGACCACGGCACCGGGCTTGAACGACGTGCGCAGGCCATCGAGTGCAGCGAAGAGGTGCCGCAGGTCGGCGGATCCGTCATCGCCCTGTGGCGTCTGCACGCACATGAAGACGAAGTCGGCATCCGCCACGGCCGACTGGCCGTCGGTGGTGAACGTGAGGTGGCCGGTGTCGATGCCGGAGCGCAGCAGTTCGGGCAGGCGGTGCTCGACGATCGTCGCCTCGCCTCGCCGCAGTCGCTCGATCTTCGACTCGTCGAGGTCGACACAGACGACGTGATGGCCGAGATGGGCCATGCACACTCCGGTCGAGAGGCCCACGTAGCCCGTGCCGATCACTGCGAGTCGCTTGCCCATCGGCCGTGACTCTATAGGTGGGGGTAGCCTGTGAGACCGCTACGCGTCGACGGTCGTGAAAGGGGCTCTTGCTGATGTCAGATACCTCGCCCCACCACGGCCCGGTGGGCAACGCATTCGACAAGTACGCAGCCGCCAATCCCATCGAGCGTCTGCTGATGCAGCGCTTCCTGGCGGCCTTCGACAGCCTGCTGCCGGCGGTACCGCCCTTGCGGGTGCTCGAGGTGGGAGTCGGCGAAGGCGAGATCCTGCAGCGAGTGCAGTCGCGCTTTCCACACGCCTCGTGCAGGGGAATCGACGTTCCCAACGACTCGCTACTGCCCGAATGGGAGCGCCGTGGCATTGCCGCCGAGTTCGGCAATGTCGAGGAGCTCAGATTCGACGACCGGTCGTTCGACCTGGTGCTCGCCATCGAGGTGCTCGAGCACGTCGACGACGTCGAGGCTGCGCTCCGCGAGATCTCGAGAGTGTGCGCCGGCGCTGCGGTCATGTCGGTGCCCTTCGAGCCGATCTGGCGGCTGGGCAACGTGGCTCGCGGCCGGTACCTGCGTCAGTTCGGCAACACGCCGGGTCATGTCAACCACTGGTCGCGTCGGTCGTTCCATCGAGTCGTGAGCCGCTACTTCGCTGTCGAACGCGTGCTCAGTCCGCTGCCGTGGACGATGCTTCGGGCCGTGCCCCGGCCGTGAGCCACAGCCTCGCTGCCACCCAGCAGACAAGGTCGGCTGCGATGAAGACCAGGCGAGACGAGACGGCCACGACCGTTGCGGCCGGAGTGCCGACCTGCGAGCTGACGAGGGCGACGAATGCCGCCTCGCGGACGCCGAGTCCGCCGGGAGCCGGAAGCGTGAGGATTCCGGCCATCCACGAGGCACTCGCCGCAGCGACGACGGTGGCCAGCGACAGGTCGGTGTCGAACGACTGGGCGACGAGCCACGTGGACATTCCGATCACTGTCCAGGCCGGCAGTGCCGCAGCGGCGACGCGCAGCACTGCGGGAAGGCTGAGCGAGCCGTCGCCGCCGACCTGCAGCATGCTGCCCGCCCGCCGCCGAACCGGCGGCAGCGCGATGGCGCACAGCGCCGCAGTACCCGCTGCGGCCACCCACCACGGCGCGCCCTCGATCGATCCGGTGAGGCCGCCCAGCGCGACGATCGCTGCGCCCCCGGCCACGATGCCGACGTTGCTCAGTGCGACGCTGCCGTACGCGAGTCGGGCCGGCACCTCGGCGCGGCGGGCGAGTTCGCCCTGGCCGACGACATGCCAGATGCCCCCCGGCGCGTACTTGCCGACCTGTCCGAGGGCGAACCACCGCGCCACGTCGGCGAATGGCCGCGCTGCGCCGACAGCGCGCAGCGACGACCGCCACTGGAATGCCAGCAGGCCGACGGTGGCCACCGCAGCGGCAGCGGCAGCCGCCAGCAGCAGTGGCGATGCCCCGCTGATGACATCGCTGACATCGTCGTAGTTGCGACGGGCCGCCACCGCCGCGGCCACCACGGCGGCGGCGACGATGAGTTGTCCTGCGACGGCGAGCAGGCGGGCCCGGTCGCGCCTGTTCAACCCGCGTCCCGGCCGTGGGCGTCGAGCTCGGCGCGGCGTGCCCGGTACCGCGTGTCGGCGACGAGTCGTCGTGTGCTCGCCATCAGGTCGGCAAGGAATGCCACCGTGAGGATCTGCGCGCCGATGAGCAGGAACACTGCTGCGATGACGAGGCTGGGAACACGCGACTGGTAGTCGTCGGCGAACTGCCACAGGAGAATCCACCGCACGATGAGTCCTGCCCCTATCGCTGAGGGAATCGCCGCAATGGCAGCGAAGAATCGAAACGGCCGGTAGATCGCGAAGCTGCGGATGATGGCAGCGGCACTTCGGCGCACGTACTGCGCCGAACTGCGCACGAGTCGCGAGGGACGGGTCTGCGGATTCACCTCGATCGGCACCGATACGACGGCCAGTTGCTCGGCGCCGGCCTGAATGAGCGTCTCCATCGTGTAGGTGAACCTGCCGAAGACATGCAGCCGTAGTGCCGTCTCGCGATTCATTGCCCGAAATCCGCTCGCCGCATCTTCGACCGGCGTGCCGGAGGCTAGGCGTACGACGCGCGTGCCGATCCGCTGGAGTCGCTTCTTCACGGGGGAGAAGTTGGCGATCGACTCGATCGGGCGCTCGCCGACGACGAGATCGGCGGAGCCGTCGAGCACGGGCCGCACCAGTGCGGGGATCGACGAGGCCGAGTACTGGTTGTCGGCATCGGTGTTGACGATCACGTCAGCGCCGAGGCGGAGGGCAGTGTCGAGACCGGTGAGGAAGGCTGCAGCAAGCCCTCGGTTGCGCTGATGGCTGACTACGTGGTGCACGCCGCACTGGCGTGCGATCTCGACCGTCCGGTCGGTGCTGCCGTCGTCGACGACGAGGAACATCACGGCGTCGAAGCCGTCGACAGCCCGCGGCAGGTCGGCCACGGTGGCTGCGAGTGTCTGTTCCTCGTTGAAGCACGGAATCTGGATGACCAGCGTGCGCTGGCGTGATGACATCGTCGAGAGCGTAGCGAGCCCCGCGTCGATGGCCCCGCCTGCCGGCGGTCAGCTGCCTGTCGCGCTGACGGGGCCGACCTCGATGGCCGCAATGCCACGCGCTGCGCTGGGATGCGACACGGAAAACGTCGCCGTGCCGGTGCTGAGCGCGTCAGCGGACGGGTGCGACGAGTCGGAGAGGCGGACCGTGGCGGCGTAGTTGCCGCCGAGCAGGGGCACGTGGTCGACGGGCACCGTGAGCGCGCCGCGTCCCTGCAGCGGGGCGAGTCCCTCTGCGGCAAGGTCGATGTCGAGGGCGAAGATGGTCTGGCCGGAATCGGTGTCGACGGTGAGGTGCAGCATGGGCGATTCGACGACCACCGACGACTCGTAGTCAACGACGACATCGAGGCCCTCGCCGGGCGCAAGGTACGACCGCTCGGTCCTGGTGCGCACCCGAGCCTGGAGAATGGACGTTGCTGCGGGCACCGCTGCAGCGGCCGTGTCGTTCTTCAGGTCGCCGCGGAGGCGCTCGCGGAACACCCGGATGGCCTCACCCGGCACGGTGTCGGCAATGAGGCCGCCTCGGTGCAGCACGAGGGCGCGGTCGCAGACCTGGCGGACCACGTCGGCATTGTGGGTGACGACGACGATGGTTCGCCCTTCGCGCTGGAACTGCCGCACGCGATCGAGACACCGGCGCTGGAAGACCTCGTCGCCGACGGCAAGGACCTCGTCAACGAGCAGGATGTCAGGGTCGACGTTGACGGCAACGGCGAAGCCGAGCCTGACGTACATGCCGCTCGAGTAGTGCTTCACGGGCTCGTCGATGAACTGCTCGAGCCCTGAGAACTCGACGATCTCGTCGAAGCTGCGGCCGATGTCGCGTCGGCTTATGCCGAGGAACGCGGCGTTGATGTAGACGTTCTCGCGTCCGGTGAGATCGGGGTGGAAGCCGGCACCGAGCTCGAGGAGCGACGCGATTCGGCCCGAGATTCGAATTGTCCCGGTGGTGGGTTTCAGGATGCCGCTGAGGCACTTCAGCAGCGTGCTCTTTCCCGATCCATTGTGCCCGAGGATGCCGAGCGTCTGGCCGGCCGGGATGTCGAGGTCGAGCGGCTGCAGCGCCGTGAAGTCGCGGTACTTCGACCGGCCCATCCGCAGCAATTGCTGCTTGATGGAGTCGGGTCGGTCGGAGTGGAGGCGGAACACCTTGGAGATGCCGCTCGCCAGGATCGCGCTCATCGTCAGAGCGCCTCCGCGAAGTTGCCCTCGGCCCGGTCGAAGAGTCGTAGCGCGGCGAGGAAGAGCGC
>JBJTRF010000205.1:0-2149 GCA_046076025.1 Ilumatobacteraceae bacterium | reverse complement strand
GCCGGGAAACTCGAAGCGCACGAGCAGCACCTCCGCGTCCGGCGTGAGCAGCAGCGCCCGTGCGGCCTCACGGATCCGCAGCCCGTCGAGTTCGCCGCTCACCGACACGGACTCACCGACACGGGTTCACCGACACGGGCTCACCGACACGGGCGCACTGGCGTGCGTCACTCGCTGGGCTGCTCGCCGAGGCCCTCGTTGAAGGCGCGATACATCTCGTAGATCGCCTTGCACTCCTGGCAGAGGGGCAGTTGCTTCGGGTCGCGTGACGGCACCCAGACGTAGCCGCAGAGTGCCTCGATGGGCGTGCCGTTGATCCGCGCCTCGAGCACCTTGGCGGCCGCGTTCTCGCCTGGTTCGGTCTTCACGATGTGCGCGGCGACGGGCTCGCCGGTCTGGGGAACCTGTTCGGTGTCGGGGACGACGGTTGCGGGAGTCGCCTGGGTGATGGGCACGGGCGACAGTCAAGCAGGCGCGCCGTGCGGCCCGGTGCCGGGGTGCTGGCTACGATGCGGCCGTGCCGCTCTACGAGTTCCGCTGCCGCGACTGCGACGACACCTTCGAGGTGCGCCGCCCGATGAGCGAGGCAAGCGAGCCGGCGACTTGCCCCCTGGGGCATCCCGGCGCGGTGCGACTGCTGTCGGTGTTCGCCAGCACCGGCGCCGCACCGGCCGCATCGGCCCCCGCCCCGATGCCCCGGGCTGGCGGCTGCGGCGGCGCCTGCGCCTGCCAATGATCCGGTCGTCGCTCGACGACCAGCGGTTCACGTGAACCGCCCCCGCTGAGCGCGGCGGCCTATGGGTCGAGGGTGGCGAGCTCGGCGGCGAGGTTGGCCCGTGCCCGGGGGGCTCGGAGCGCGAGGGCTGGGCTGCGGTAGAGGGGATCGGTGGCGAGGAACGAGCGCAGCACGGCGCCGCGGCCGACGCGCCATGCGTCGTCGGGCACGTGGGAGTACTCCCGGCGGATGCCGTTGACGTATGACTGGTAGGCGGCGGGCTCGCTGCCCAGGATGGCGAGGTCGGCGTCGTGCAGCACGTCGAACTCGTCGATGCTGCCGCGTTGCGCGCCGGGTGCCGACGTGGGCTCGGTGGCGGGCGCAGTGGACTCGATGAGCGCCGCCACGAGGTCGGCGCGTGCCGACGGCCAGCCGAGCTGCACTGCGACGTCGCGCGCGAGTCGGGCGCTGGCGTCCTCGTTGTCGGATGCCGTGGGGTCGTAGACGGCGTCATGCCACAGCGCCGCCAGTCGCACGGCATCGCCGTCGAGATCCGGGTTGGCGGCCTCGAGGAGGAGTGCCTCGGCATGGCGCAGCACCCACATCACGTGCGTGGCGGAGTGATAGTGCCGGTGGGGCTCGCGCAGCCTCGCCAGCAGCGCATCGAACGACTCGTCGTCCCCGCGGCCGGCGAGGCGGTGCCACGCCGTGCGCAGCTCGACCTCCGGGGCCGTCATGGTGTGATCGTATGGGGAGATGGCCGTGCTGATCGATCCGCCCGTGTGGTGGCATCGCGAGCGGCGGTGGTCGCACCTGGTGAGCGATGCCGACTTCGGCGAGTTGCACCGCTTCGCCGCCGATGCGGGCATCCCCGAGCGCGGGTTCCACGGCGACCACTACGACGTGCCCGAGGAGTGGTACGCCGACATGGTTGCCCGTGGTGCCGTGCCGGTGACGAGTCGCGAGTTGCTGCACCGACTGTGGGCAGCCGGCCTGCGCATGACGCCGGCTCAGCGCCGGGCCGGCGGCGTGCCTTCTGAGCCACTCTCGAGCGGTTCGGCACTAGGCGGCGCGGTGTCGGACTCGACCACGTCGTAGCCGTCGGCGAGTCGCACGCAGTCGCCGAGCACGTCGGCGGCGCCGGGCGGGCACAGGTGCGGCGGCGACCGCAGCGGCCACGGTGCCGGATCGCCCGCCAGCACCCGCGGGACGAAGGCGCGGCACTGGCCGTCGAGGACGAACCACTCGACCAGATCGACGCCCCACAGCGCCACCGCCCGGGCGAGCGTGCGCCACATGTCGGCATCATTGGCATCGACCGGAGCGTCGGGGCGCACTGAGGCGACCACGAGTCGCTGCGACGGCGTGCCCTCGGCGGCTGCTGCGACGTGCATGGCGATGTCGAGCACGTCGTCGCGGCCGGCAGTGCCCTCG
>JBJTRF010000204.1:0-5157 GCA_046076025.1 Ilumatobacteraceae bacterium | reverse complement strand
GCGACGCCCACGTGCCGCCTGGCCTGATCCGCATGAGCTGCGGCATCGAGGATGTCGACGACGTGTGGGCCGACCTCGAGCAGGCGCTCACCCTCGCCGGCCGAGCATGAGGTCGCCGCTGCCGACGGCCCCGCTGGCGCGCACCGCGCACGACGCCGGCACGGCCACGTCGATGAGGTCGTCGTCTGGGGTGCCGCGCACGATGCCATCGCAGAGCAGCACGCCGCTCGCCAGCACCGCGACCTGATCGCCGGCCACCACGGGCGGCGCGACGGCGGCGAGCGAGATCGTCAGCCAGTCATCGGGCGTGGCTGGTGCGGCGAGGTCGAGTGTCGTGACGACGGCGCGGGCGGCGATGCCGCGAGCGGCGACGGTGCCTGCGGCGGGCAGCTCGGTGAGCGCCCCGTCGGGCACCATGGCGAGCGGCATGGGCTGCACCGATACGTCGAGCGACTGGCCGCGTTCGATGCCGGTGTCGGCGACGACCACGTCGACGACGGCGCCCCATCGGTCGCGGGCCGTGGCGGCCTCGCGGCCGGCACGGTGCACCGAGGTGGCGGCAGCGAACGCGCACAGCCCGATGGCGAGCCAGTAGAGCGACGGATGGCGGGCGAGTGTCCAGCGGACACGGGCGGCGATGTGCATGATCCCCTCCGGCGTGGTGCGAGGGGAAGCCGACGGCGAACCTATCGGCGGCGCGTCACGAGGCGGCGGCGGTGCTCGACGTGCTGGTGCTCGTGCTGCTGCTCGACGACTCGCTGCTCGAGGTGCTCGAGGTGCTTGAGCTGCTCGAACTGCTCGAACTGCTCGAACTGCTCGACGAGCTGCCGGGCTTGCGGGCGTCGGTCTTGTAGAAGCCGCCGCCCTTGAAGGTGACGCCGACCGGCTGGAAGACCTTCTTCACGGCCATGGTGGCACCGGTCTCGGGGTGCACGGCCTCGGTGAGCGCAGCGTCGCTGAAGGCCTGCTGCACCTCGATGGTCTCACCGGTCTCGACGAACTTGTAGACGTAGGTGGGCATCGCATGTCCTCGTGCGGATGAAGCGGTGAACGGTTAGCACTCAGTGACTGAGAGTGCCAAGACTACCCCCTTGCCCGTCCGGCGGCACGTGCGCAGCGGCCTCATAGGCTGGGCGGGTGAGGATTCGAACGGCGGTAATCCCGGCGGCGGGCATGGGCACCCGCTTCCTGCCGGCCACCAAGGCCGTGCCCAAGGAACTGCTGCCGATCATCGACACGCCCGCCATCCAGCTGGTGCTCGACGAGTGCACGGGTGCCGGCATCGAGCACGTCGTCATCATCACCAGCCCATCGAAGCCGTCGATCGAGGCCTACTTCGCGCCGGCACCCGAGGTGGTCGAGCGACTCCGATCGACCGGGCGCGACTCGATGGCCGACGCCCTCGACCGCATCGGGTCGAGCATGCGGGTCAGCTTCGTCATGCAGGACTTCCCGCACGGCCTCGGGCACGCAGTGTCGTGTGCCCGCGAGGCGGTGGGCGACGAGCCCTTCGCCGTGCTGCTGCCCGACGAGCTGATGGCCGACAGCGGACTGCTGTCGCAGCTCATCGACGTGTGCGAGCAGACGGCGGCGAGTGCCGTGGGCCTGATGCAGGTGCCGCGCGCCGACGTAAGCCGCTACGGCGTCGTCGACCCGACCGGGCCGATCGGCGCCGACGGCGTCGTGGGAGTTCGCACGATGGTCGAGAAGCCGCCGGTCGCCGACGCGCCGAGCGAGCTCATCATCATCGGCCGCTATGCGCTCACCAACGACGTGTTCGACCACCTCGACCGGGTGGCCCCCGGCGCAGGCGGCGAGATCCAGCTCACCGATGCGCTGCGGATGCAGGCCGAGGCCGGCGCCTTCCACGGCGTGCTCGGCACGACGCGCCGGTTCGACACCGGCACGCCGCTCGGCTGGCTCACCGCCGTGGTTGACCGGGCACTCGACGACCCGGTCATCGGCGCCTCGTTCCGGGCCTGGCTCGACAGCTGCCGCTGAGCGGCGTCACGCCCGCCGGAAGCCGCCCGCCTCGTCGACGACCAGGCCGTGCTCGTCGACCTCGATCTCGACGGCACCGTCGGGACGGGTGATCGTCCAGTGCGCGTGGTCGTGGCGCGTGTAGCGGTACGTCTCGGCCTCGACGGCGAGCGTGTCGGTGTCGACGGTGACCACCGGCACCTCGGCAGTGTGCCCGTCGAGCAGCGGCAGTCGACGAACGGCCAGCGTGTGCGGGAACGGACTGCAGCGCAGGTCGATGTCGTAGCAGCCATCGAGCTCGGTGCGGTGGGCGCCGTTCATCTCGCCCCAGCGACCGTGGCCGTCGGTTGCCAGCCACAGGTCGGGTTCGTCGAGGTCGCGGAAGAGGATGAACTGGCGGACATGCCAGGTGGGGGAGAGGCGCAGCACGTACTCGACGCGCTCGCTGCCCACGCTGCCGGTGACGGTGTAGCCCTCGTTCTCGAACCTGATCGTCGTGGTCTCGACGTGGGCGTCGTCCCATGTGCGCCACCGGACCACGTGGCCTGAGGGGTCGTGTGCGGCGGTCGGCGCGCTGTAGCGACTCACCGTGCACACGGTACCGTTGCGCGCCATGAGCCTGCTGCCGATCGACGAGGCGCGTGCGTACGTGCTCGGCCAGGTGGCACCGCTGCCCGCGACAGAGGTGGCAGCACGTTCGGCGATCGGCCTCGTGCTCGCCGAGCCGGTGTCGGCGGCCGAGGACGTGCCGCCATTCGAGAACAGCGCCGTCGACGGCTATGCGGTGCGCGCTGCCTCGCTGGCGGGCGCCTCGACGTCGTCGCCAGTCGATCTCGTCGTCGTCGGCGAGGTGGCGGCGGGAGCGCACACCGACGCTGTGCTGGGCGACGGCGAGGCAATCCGCATCATGACCGGCGCTCCCGTGCCGGCCGGTGCCGATGCGATCGTCATGGTGGAGGGCACGCAGCGGCTCGGCATCGACGACGCCGGTATCGAACGGGTCCGCGTCACGGCGTCGGTGTCGCCGGGCGACGCGCTGCGCAATGCTGGCAGCGACGTGCGTCACGGCACGCATCTCTACGATCCGGGCACATGCGTGACGCCGGCGATGTCGGCCGTGCTGGCCAGCACGAATGTCGGCATCGTGCGGGCCATCCGTCGGCCGCGCGTCGCGGTGCTCAGCACCGGCGACGAACTGGTCGGCGACGGCGAGCCGCTCGCGCCGGGACAGATCCGCGAGAGCAACCGCACCATGCTGCTCGGGCTGGTCGCCGAGGCCGGATGCGAGGCCATCGACCTCGGCACTGTGCGCGACGACGAGGCGGCGCTCGAGGCCGTGCTGCGCGATGCCGCCCGGTCGTGCGACGCCATCGTGTCGAGCGGCGGGGTGAGCATGGGCGACTACGACGTCGTCAAGGCCGTGCTCACTCGGCTGGCGACGATGCGCTGGATGCAGATCGCTATCAAGCCGGCCAAGCCGTTCGCGTTCGGCCTCCTCGAGTCGGCGCAGGGAGCGGTGCCCGTGTTCGGCCTGCCTGGCAATCCGGTCAGCTCGTTCGTCAGCTTCGAGCTGCTCGCCCGGCCCGCACTTCGCCGGATGGCCGGTCATTCGAGCTCGGGCCGGGCCGAGGTCGATGCCCTGGTCGACCAGCCGCTCCACCGCCGGCCCGACGGCCAGGTGCACTTCATGCGCGCCGTGGCGAGCGTCGGTGCCGACGGCCGGGTGCACGTGGTGCCGGTGTCGGCGCAGGGCAGCCACCAGCTGGCAGCGACCTCGCTGGCCAATGCCCTCGTCGCCGTGCCCGACGGCGACGGCATCCCGGTCGGCGGCACCGTGCGGGCCACGCTGCTCTCGCTAGCCTGACCCGCATGGATCTGATCGACCCCTTCGGTCGCACGATCCGCGACCTGCGCATCTCGGTCACCGATCGCTGCAACTTCCGCTGCACCTACTGCATGCCGGAGGAGGGCATGGAGTGGCTGCCGCGCGGCGAGATCCTGCCGTTCGAGGAGATCGAGCGCATTGCCCGCCTGTGCGTCGAGCGGTTCGAGGTCGACGGCATCCGCCTCACGGGCGGCGAGCCGACGATCCGGGCCCACCTGCCGGTGCTGGTCGGCAAGCTGGCAGCGCTCCGGCTGCCCGACGGCCGGAAGCCCGATCTCGCCCTCACCACCAACGGCGCCACCTTCCGTCACCATGCCGACGAACTGCGCGCCGCCGGGCTGGACCGGGGGAACATCAGCCTCGACACCCTGCAGCGCAACAAGTTCCTGCAGATGACCCGGCGCGACGAGCTCGTCCGGGTGCTCGACGGCATCGAGGCCGCGAAGGAGGCCGGCTTCGCGCCGGTGAAGGTGAACGCCGTCGTCGAGCGCGGCGTCAACGACGACGAGATCGTCGACCTGGCCCGCTTCGGCCGCGAGAGCGGCGTCGAGGTGCGGTTCATCGAGTTCATGCCGCTCGACGCCAGTGGCCACTGGGTGGACGGCAAGGTGGTCGGCCAGGACGAGATCGTCGAGCGAATCGCCGCCGTGTTCCCGCTCGAGCAGGTGCCGGCGCGCGGCGCCGCCCCGGCCGACCGCTGGCGCTACCTCGACGGCGCCGGGCTGGTGGGCGTGGTGCCCACGGTCACCAAGCCGTTCTGCGGCGACTGCGACCGCGTGCGCATGACGGCCGACGGCCAGTTCCGCACCTGCCTGTTCGAGACACGCGAGTTCGACCTGCGTGCCCTGCTGCGCAACGGTGCCACCGACGATGACCTGGCTGCCGAGATCGAACGGGCGGTGGGCACCAAGTGGGCCGGCCACCAGATCGGCCAGGTGGCGTTCGTCAAGCCCCGCCGGACGATGAGCCAGATCGGCGGCTGACGGCGGCGGCGAGCGCGGCGATGTGTGCCGGCTCGATGCCGCAGCACCCCCCGACGATGGTGGCGCCGTCGTCGATCCACTGGTCGGCCATCGTGCAGTAGGTGGCCGGGTCGAGGTCGTCGCGGAATCGCGACAACCCGTCGTTGGCGGCGCTGACCTCGTCGTTGTGATGGGCGACGAAGCGGTTGGCGTAGCCGCCGACGGCGGCGGCGGTGCCGGCCTTCGCTGCCGCGATGCGCACGGCGGCGGTGATCATCTCGGCGGGGCTGCAGTTGAAGAGCACGGCGGTGGCGCCGAGGTCGAGCGCGG
>JBJTRF010000203.1:0-3348 GCA_046076025.1 Ilumatobacteraceae bacterium | reverse complement strand
CGGCAGCCGCACGCTGAAGGACGCCGTCAACGAGGCGATGCGCGACTGGGTGGCCACTGTCGAGACCAGCCACTACTGCCTCGGCTCGGTGATGGGCCCGCACCCGTATCCGTTCATGGTGCGCCAGTTCCACCGGGTGATGGGCGAGGAGGCCAGGGTGCAGTGCATCGAACTGCTCGGCGACGTGCCCGACGTGGCGGTGGCGTGCGTGGGCGGCGGCTCGAATGCCATCGGCTTGTTCAGCGGATTCGTCGACGACCGCACGCGTCTGGTGGGCGTCGAGCCGGCGGGCGGTGCGGCAGTTGGCCGGGCGGTGCCGGGCGTCGTGCACGGCATGCGCAGCTATCTGATGCAGGACGAGTACGGCCAGGTGCAGGAGGCGCACAGCATCTCGGCAGGTCTCGACTATCCCGGGGTCGGCCCCGAGCACTCGTACCTGTCGTCGATCGGGCGCGCCGAGTATCCGAATGTCACCGACGACGAGGTGGTGGCGGCATTCCAACTGCTGTCGCGCTCGGAGGGCATCATCCCCGCGCTCGAGCCCGCACACGCCCTGGCATGGGTGGTGCGCGCCGCCCCCGAGATGCAGGGCCAGACCGTGCTGCTGAACCTCTCGGGCCGCGGCGACAAGGACGTCGGCCAGATGATGGACGTGCTCAAACTGTGAATGAACCGGTGACGGTAAGCCAGGCTCGCCGCGAGCTCGGTGTGATGGAGCGCGAGTTCCGGGCCAAGCGGGCTGCGGGGCGGCGGCTGCTGGTGCCGTACATCACGGGCGGGCTGCCGGGCTGGCAGGACGCCGTGCGCGCCGTGGTGGCCGCCGGGGCCGATGCGGTCGAGATCGGCATCCCGTTCAGCGATCCGGTGATGGACGGCCCGGTGATCCAGCAGGCCTCGCAGGCCGCCCTCGATGCGGGGGCCACGCCGGTGAGCATCCTCGACGAGGCCCGCGGCCTCGACGTGGGCGTGCCGCTGGCGGTGATGACGTACTACAACACCGTGCACCACGCCGGGCATCAGCGCTTCGCGGCGCAGCTGGCGGCGGCGGGCATCGTGGCGGCCATCGTGCCCGACCTGCCGCTCGAGGAGTCGGGCGAGTGGTGTGCGGCGGCCGATGCGGCCGGTATCGAGACGGTGATGCTGGCGGCGCCCACGGCACCTGACGAGCGCCTGCCGCGGGTGGCGGCGCGGGCACGGGGCTTCCTCTACTCGGTCGGCCTGCTGGGCGTCACCGGCGAGCGGGCGCAGCTGGCGAGCACGGCCGTGTCGCTGGCGCGCCGGCTGAAGGCGATCACCGACGTGCCGGTGCTGGTGGGCGTGGGCGTGTCGAATGCGGCCCAGGCCCGCGAGGTGTCGGCGGTGGCCGACGGCGTGGTGATGGGTGCCGCCGTGATGCGGCGGTTCCTCGAGGCCGGCCCCGGCAAGGGCGCAGATGCCGTCGGCGAGTTCATCGCCGAGGTACGCAACGGTCTCGATGTGCATGAGTAGTACTCGCGCGTAGTGCTCACGAGTAGTACTCACGAGTAGTACTCACGAGTAGTGCTCACGAGAAGAGGCCATTAATCCGGGAGCAACGCTGGCATGCCGAGCGTGTGGGACGCTGTCTCGGTGAGTCCTGAGTGCCAGCTGTGCGTGGCTGACCGCGTGACCTCGTGGTTCTACGAGGACGACGTGTGCTGGATCGCCGAGTGCGAGCAGTGCGCGGTGCCGATGGCGGTGTGGAAACGGCACGACCCGAACCCCCCGGAAGAGGTTCGGGTCGTGTTGAAAGCCCTACTGGGCACTGTCGTGGACTCCCACTATGGGTACGAGTGCTGGTTCGACGAGCGGATGCGCACCATTCCGGAGCACTTCCACGTGCACGCTCGACCCGTGGGTGGATTCATGGGCCACGGACTACGCCGTGGCTGACGTCACCTGACGCCGCCGATGACCTTGATCATGACCTGCCCTTTCGGTTGATCGAGCCGGCCGGGGAAACGGGATCCCGGTTCGACTTGAGACTGTCAACGTGTTCGTGCCGGCCTTGAGAGAGTCCGGAAGATTCCCGAACACTCACGAGGTTCAACAACGAGTGAAACCATACCACTGGGTGTGGTGAGTTCCGCAAGGGGCACGACCAGATTTCTTGCCCGGGGGCAGTGATATCTCTCTGCGTGAGGAAGTGTCGTGGTTATCGGCACACAGAGCGAGATTCCGCCCACAGGACGTCCCCCGGCCGCCACGGACCGCAGCCGGCCGATTCCTCGCCAGGAGTGGCAACAAGCGGAATCCGGTGGCAGAACGTGGCGGCGATGGGCAACGGACTCGACTCGAGGCGCCACGACCGGTCACCCCCGGTGAGTCGCGACCGCCACGGGTGAGACACTCAGGTACAGAGGGGCGGAAGAGGCGCGAGACAGGGGCGAGAAAGGCGCGAGACAGGGGCGGGAGAGGGGCGAGAGAGGCGCGAGAGAGGCGCGAGACAGGGGCGGGAGAGGGGCCAGAGAGGGGCGAGACAGGGGCGGGAGAGGGGCGAGACAGGGGCTGGAGCAGGGCAGTAGCGGGGCAGCAGCGGGGCGTGCCGCCTAGCGTGACGGCACGTGCATGCCCTGCCCGAGCCCATGGAGTACCAGCGATGACCATGCCCGACCCAGCTTCCGTGCTGCCGCACCGGCCGCCGTTCCTGTTCGTCGACGAGGTGACCTCGCTCGAGCCGGGCGTTCGCGGCGTGGGGCGCTGGCACCTGCGCGGCGACGAGTGGTTCTTCCCTGGGCATTTCCCCGGTCGGCCCACCCTGCCGGGCGTGCTGATGTGCGAGGCGATCGCGCAGATGGGTGCCATTGCCGTGCTGACCGACGAGCGTTTCGCCGGCCGCCTTCCCCTGTTCGGCGGTCTCGACAGTGCCCGCTTTCGCCGTCAGGTGAGCCCGGGCGACACCCTCGAGCTGCACGTCGAACTCGGCCGCATGTCGTCACGCGCCGGCAAGGGCAGCGGCCGGGCTGTGATCGTCGAGGACGGCGAACGCGTCACCGCCTGCGAGTGCGAGCTGATGTTCGTGCTGGTGGACAGGTAGAAACAGCCGGGCGCAGCGGGCGCATGGGCACTGAGTGTTCAGCTGGGGGAGGTCCGCTGGCGTCAGGCCGCCGCCGAGCGTTGTCGTCGATCTGACTGATCCGGTGTCGCCTCGGCTCCGACTGCTGGCGCGATGCGGCCGGCTGTCTGCACGATGCCGCCGTGTGGCGGGCAGTCGATGACGGTGCCGTCGGCGAGCCGCAACTGCAGGTGGTGGGCATCGCCCAGCACCTCGACGCCGGCATCGTGCTTGCGATGGTGATGATGGCTGCACCACAGCACCAGGTTGTCGAG
>JBJTRF010000202.1:0-12171 GCA_046076025.1 Ilumatobacteraceae bacterium | reverse complement strand
CGAGGGCGACGCCGTGGTCGTGGAGACCGTGGAGGGACGCTGGCGGCTGGGGGACGGTGGCGTCACGGCGGCGGAGCCGCGGGGCGCACACCGGGCGGAGGAGGCGATGCCGGAGGCCGCGGGCGGGGACGAGGGGCCCCTGCCGAGGCGATCGGAGGCGGTGGTGGTCGGGCCGGGTGGAGGCCTCGCGGTGCTCCGCGGCGAGCGGGTGGAGGGCCTCGACGCGCGGAGCGGGACGCCCAGCCGCCTCGGCTGCCTCGCTCAACGTGGGCACCGTGAAGTTGCGAATGGTCTCGGGACCGACACACCACAGCGAGGTGCCGTCGGTGAGCGCGCCGCACAGGCGCAGCATCTGGGCGCCGAGCGCCGCAACGAGCACCGACGGCCGTGAGCCTCCGGCGACCTGCGCTGCAGCGTTCACCCGGTAGGTCTCGCCGTTGAACGCCACGGGCTTGCCCTCGAGCATCGGCATGAGCACATTGAGGTACTCGCGCATGTGGCGAACAGGCTTCTCGAACGAGATTCCCCACATGTTCTCCACGACGATCTGGTGGCTGAGGCCGATACCGAGTGCAAGACGCCCCCCGGTGGCCGCCTGCACGGTGAGTGCCTGCTGGGCGAGCATCATCGGGTGGCGCGGGTAGGTGGGCACCACTGCCGTCCCCAACTCGATGCCCGGCACCGCACGTCCCACGAGCGCCAGCAGGGTGAGTGCATCGAACCCGAAGATCTGGGGCGTCCAGAGGGTGTGGAAGCCGTCGGCCGCGGCCTCGCGTGCCTCGTTGATGACGTCGTCGATGGTTCCTTCGCCGACAGTGTTGCTGACCAGTCCGATTCGCATGGGCGCACGGTAGCGCGATGCCGTTGCGCTGACTCAGGCGAGGAGTACGAGTTCGAGCCAGTCGTCGCTGAAGTAGTCGACCTGGCCGTCAGGCATCAGCAGCACCTTCGTCGGCGAGAGGCGCTCGACGAACTCGGTGTCGTGGCTGACGAAGACGATGGCGCCCTTCCACGACGCAAGCGCTGCGGCCACCGCGTCACGGCTGGGCGGGTCGAGGTTGTTGGTCGGCTCGTCGAGCAGCAGCAGGTTGTTGCGGCCCACCATCATCATCGCCAGCGCCAGCTTGGTCTTCTCGCCGCCTGACAGCGTGCCGCTCTCCTGGTGCACCTTGTCGCCGGTGAGGCCCATCATGCCCAGCAGGCCGCGCAGCTGCGTCTCGGTGTAGGCGAGTTGCGGTGGCGCCTCGCTGCGGATGTTGTCGAGCAGCGTGCGGTCGGTGCGCAGGTTGTCGTGCTCCTGGGCGTAGTAGCCGGTCTGTACCTGGTGGCCGAATGACACCTCGCCGCGATCAGCCTTCGACTCGCCGGCGAGGATGCGCAGCAGGCTGGTCTTGCCCGCGCCATTGAGGCCCAGCACCAGCAGGCGCTCGCCGCGGCCGAGGTCGAACGACACGTCGTGGAAGATCTCCGGGCCGCCGTACGACTTCGCCAGCTCGTCGACGGTGACGACGGTGGTGCCGCACGGCGGCGGGTCGGGAAACCGCACCGTCAGCCGCCGGTCGCCGGCACCGACCTGCACCCGCTGCGACTCGAGCCGGGCGATCTGCTTCTCCTTGCTGTGCGCCATCGCCGCCTTGGTGGCCTTGGCCCCGAAGCGGTCGACGACCGCCTGCAGGCGGGCGATCTCGCGCTCCTGCTGCCCGGCGAGGCGCTGCAGGCGCTCTTCGTCCTTCGCTCGCGCCGTCCGGTACTGCGAGTAGGTGCCGCGGTATTCCACCACCGTGCCGGTGTCGGCCTCGCCGGGGCGGTCGAGGTGCAGCACGCGCGTGATGGCCTCGTCGAGCAGTTCGAGGTCGTGGCTGATCACGAGGAGCGCGCCGCGGTAGTTGCGCATGAACTGCAGCAGCCACGTCTTGGCGTCGATGTCGAGGTGGTTGGTGGGCTCGTCGAGCAGCAGCAGGTCGCTGCCAGCGAAGAGGATCCGCGACAGCTCGACGCGACGGCGCTCGCCGCCGCTCAGCACGCTGATTGGCAGGTCCATCCGGTCGGGCGGCAGGCCTAGGCCGGCCATGATGCTGCGCGCCTCGCTCTCGGCGGCGTACCCGCCCATCGACTCGAACACCTCGACAGCGCGGCTGTATCGGGCGACGTTGCGCTCGCTGGCGTCCTCCTCCATCCCGATGCGCAGCTTCTCGATGCGCTCCATCTGCTCGTCGATGCCACGCCCGCTGAGCACGTGGGTGACGGCCGGCCGCGAGTCGGGCACGCCCTGGATGCGCGGGTCCTGCGGCAGGTAGCCGCAGCCGCCCCTGCGGACGATCGATCCCGCCGTCGGCTCGGCTGCCCCGCCGAGCACCTTGAACAGGCTGGTCTTGCCGGCGCCGTTGCGGCCGACGATGCCCACCTTGTCGCGGGGCATCACCGTGAACGACAGGTGCTCGACGATGAGCCTGCCGCCCACCTCGACCGAGATTCCCTGCACCTGGAGCACGGGCACCCATCGTGTCGTCGTGCGGTCACGGTTCCAACGCACCGGTGCACGGACCCGCAGCGCAGCGCCGCTCGGCCTACGATCGACGCGTGGACGACGTGCCCGATGCGGTGCCTGCGGTGCGACCTCCGTGGCTGCTCCGTCGCACGGCACCCGTGGTCGGCGGATGTGCGGCGGCGGCCGCTGCCGTCGTGCTCGCCGTCGGCGATCCGTCGGCACCGGGCAGCAGGTTCCCCGCCTGCCAGTTCCGTGCCGCGACAGGACTCTGGTGCCCCGGCTGCGGCCTCACCCGCGGCACGCACTCGCTGCTGCACGGCGATGTCGCCGCCGCGCTGGGACAGAACGTGTTCACGCCGCTCGCCCTCGTGGCGGCAGCCATCGGCTGGTGGTCGTGGACGCGCCGGGCCTGGACCGGCGACTGGCTGCGCCTGCCGTCGTGGGCGGGTCCCCGTCTCGGATGGGCGCTGCTGTCGGCGGCGATCGCCTACGGCGTCGCTCGAAACGTCCCCGTCGCGCCGTTCGACGCCCTCGCCCCGTGATCCGGCGGGCCACCCGGCCCTCCCCACACCTGACGACTAGGGGCGCGACCCCCTGCCCCCCGTGGTCGAGTCGGTCGGCGTCGAGGTGGACCCGCCGTCGATGGTCGAGTCGGTGGGCACCGACGAATCGCTCGAGGGCGTCGTGCTGTCGACCGTGTCGTTCGGTCCGGTGACGGGGCCCATCGAGTCGTCGGCGAACTCAGTGGGCAGGCACGTGCCGCGGTCGTCGGGCGCGTCGCCGAGCACGAGCGAGATCTCACGCGCCAGGCGCTGGCGCCCCTCGACGGAGAGGTGCAGGCCGTCCTTGCCGGTGAGCAGCGGGTCGGATGCCGTGACCGCCGCCCAGTCGAGCACGTAGACGTCCTGATTGCCCACCGCCACGTCGAAGATCGCCTCGTTGACCTCGACCCGCGTCGGGTCGAACTCAGAGACGGTCAGCAGCACCACCTTGGCGGGCGCGAGTCGCTCGACGATCCTCGACAACTGCTCGCGGTAGTACTCGAGGTTGCCGCCGAAGTTGTTCCCCAGCAGCACGACGCCGATGTCCCATTCCTGATCGAGGCGGAAGTCGAGGACGAAGTTGCCCCACTGCACGAAACGCCCGCTCTCGGCATTCACCTCCACGTCCCAGCCGAGGGGCACGAGGGTGGAGCACATGTCGTTGCTGTAGCGCTGGGCGGTGGCGGCCATCACCGAGTCGCCGAGCATGATCACCCGGTTGCCGTCGACGAAGTTGCCGAGCCGTTCCTCGGGTGCCAGTGGCACCGTGGTGCGCGACGAGCACTGCTCGATCGTCGCACACGGACCGCTGCCGCCGTTGGGCAGGTCGCCGACGCCGATCGTCGCCGGGGTGGGCTCGACGTTCGACACCGTCGACCCGCATGCGGCGGCGGCCGCAGAGGCGAGCACGGCGGCGATGAGGGCGAGTCGGCGGTACATGGGGTCAGGTGCCGAGGTCGTCGAACCGGTCGACGTTCCGCAGTGCAGGAAACGCTACCCAGAAGACGCCGACGATGACCACGGTCGCAGCGCCTCCCCCGACGACTGTGGCGGGGGTGCCGACTGCCTGGGCCACCATGCCGCTCTCGAACGCCCCGAGTTCGTTCGACGCGCCGATGAAGACGTTCTCGACCGCCAGCACGCGCCCGCGCTTCTCGTCAGGCGTTACCAGCGGCACGATCGAGCCGCGGATGAACACGCTCACCATGTCGGCCGCCGACAGCACCACGAGCGCCGCGAACGCAACGGCGTACGAGCGCGTGAGACCGAGCACCACCGTGCCCACCCCGAAGACGGCGACGGCCCACAGCAGGGTTTGCCCGACCCGCCTCGATACCGGCCGCGCTGCGAGGGCGACGGCCATGATGGCCGCGCCGATGCCGGGCGCGGCACGGAGGAATCCGTAGCCCACGTCGCCGGTGCCGAGCCGCTCCTCCGCAATGGCCGGCAGCAGCGCCACGGCGCCGCCGAAGAGCACCGCGAACAGGTCGAGCGAGATGGCGGCGAGCAGCACCGGCGTGCGGCGGATGAACACCAGTCCCTCGATCGCGCTGTGGAAGGTCGGACGCTGTCCGGCCGGCGCGGGATCCGGCTGGCGGAGGAACTGCACGCGGCCGAGGGTCACCATCGCCACCGCCACGAGCAGTCCCGAGGTGCCGTAGGCGGCCGCAGGGTGCACGGCGTACAGCAGGCCGGACACCGCCGGGCCGACGATCGACGCGCCGGTCCAGGTTGCCGAGTAGAGCGCGATCACCTTCGGCAGTGCGCCGTCTGGTGCCACCATGGGCGGCATCGACCGCAGCGCCGGTGCTGCAAACGCTCGTCCCACGCCGTAGGCGAACGCAATCACGAAGAGCGGCCACACCCTGGTCGGCTCGCTGAGCGCGTACAGCACGAGTGCCACCGTGGCGAGCAGCTCGATCGCGATGGCCACCAATGCCATCACGCGCCGGTTGACGCGATCGGCGAGCTGCCCGGTGATCAGCACGAAGGCCGCAGCGGGAAGGAACTCGCAGAGGCCGATCCAGCCGAGATCGGCCTCGTTGCCGGTGATGTCGTATGCCTGCTTGAACAGCGCCGCCGCCTGCAGCGCCACACCGCCGTACAGCAGGGTGCTCGTCGCCATCAGCGTGCGGACGCCCTGATAGCGGAGCACCGCCGATGTCGTGAGCGCCGATCCCGGCTGAGCGGCAGGCATCGTCGGCGATCCGTCGTCAGTCACAGGATCCGAGACCCTAGTGCGAGGTGCTAGAGAGACCACGTGGACTCACTCGCCGCCGACACCCGCTGGCTCGACGCCACCGCGCAGGCAGCGCTCGTCGCTGCCGGCGAGGTCACCCCCCTCGAGTTGGTCGAGGCTGCGATCGAGCGCATCGAGGCGCTAGATCCGGCCCTCAATTCGGTCGTGATCAGGTGGTTCGACCACGCACGCGAGGTGGCAGTGTCATTGCCGTCAGGCGGCGCCTTCCACGGGGTGCCGACGCTGTTGAAGGACCTGTGGGCGCATTACGCCGGCCAGACGCTCTCGAACGGCAATGCGGCGCTTCGCGATGCTGCCCCGCGGTCCACCATCGACACCGTGCTGGTCGGGCGGATGCGATCGGCGGGCTTCGTCATCGCCGGCCGCACCAACAGCCCCGAGTTCGGCAGCGTGCCCACCACCGAGCCACTGGCATGGGGTCCCACGCGCAACCCCTGGGACACGGCGCGCTCGCCGGGCGGCAGCAGCGGCGGTGCCGCCGCAGCGGTTGCGTCGGGGATGGTGCCGCTCGCACACGCCAGCGACGGCGGCGGCAGCATCCGCATCCCGGCATCGTCGTGCGGGCTCGTCGGCCTGAAGCCGTCGCAGGGACGCATCTCCCTCGGCCCGCTGCGCGACGAGAGCAATCTCGGCGTCGAGCTGTGCGTCAGCCGCAGCGTGCGCGACACCGCGCGCTTCCTCGATGCCGTGCGCGGACCTGGCGTCGGCGACACGGTGATCGCGCCTGCGCCGTCGCGTCCGTACGCCGACGAACTGGGGGCCGATCCTGGGCGGCTTCGCATCGGCATCCTCGACCGGCGCCCGAGCGGCGAGGCAGTGCACCCCGAGTGCGCTGCCGCAGTGCGCGCTGCAGCGCGCTGCCTCGAGCAGCTCGGCCACGGCGTCGACGAGGCGTTCCCGCCGGCCCTCGCCGATGCCGATGCAGGGCGGCGATTCGGCGCGCTGTGGAGCACCAACATGGCCACGGCCATCGCCCGGATCGAGGAGTCACTCGGCCGAGCGATCACCGCCGACGATGTCGAGCCGATGAACTGGGCGCAGGCCGAGTTCGCCCGCCGCGTCAGCGGCGTCGACTACGCGCTCGCGCTGGCAGCCAGTGCAGCCCACCGTCGCTCCATCCAGCAATGGTGGGCCGACGGATGGGACCTGCTGGTGACGCCCACCACCGCCGAGCCGCCGACGGCGCTCGGCGAGTTCGCCAACAGCGCCGAGCAGCCCATGGCGCCGCTCGTGCGCTCGGCGCAGTTCGTGGCCTTCACTCCGGCGTTCAACACCAGCGGGCAGCCGGCGATCAGCCTGCCGCTGCACTGGACCCCGGACGGACTGCCCGTCGGGGTGCAGTTCGTCGCCGCCTACGGGCGCGAGGACGTGCTCATCCGCATCGCAGCCCAGCTCGAGCAGGCAATGCCCTGGGCTGCACGGCATCCCGCTGCCTGAGCCGGCATCGCGCCGGCAGCGCTCACTCGACTTCGAGGAACTGCTCGAGTTCGGGCACGTCGATGCCCCACCGGCGCATGCCCTCCTCGATCCGCTGGATGAGCGTCTCGAGCACTGCGATGCGCGCGTAGCGCTTCTGCTCGGCGGCGATGACATTCCACGGCGACAGCGGGTGGTCGGTGCGCTGGAACATCTCCTCGGCAGCGGCCTCGTACAGCCGGTTCTTGTCGCGGTTTCGCCAGTCCTCGTCGGTGAGCTTCCACCGCTTCAGCGGGTCGGCAGCGCGGGCCTGGAATCGCTTCAGCTGCTCATCGTCGCTGATGTGCATGTAGAACTTCACGACGATGAGGCTCTCCTGCGAGAGCGATTCCTCGAAGTCGACGATCGCCTTGTAGGCGCGCTTCCAGTCGTCCTTCGCGCAGAAGCCCTCGACACGCTCGACGAGCACGCGCCCATACCAGCTGCGGTCGAACACCGACATCTGCCCGAGCCCGGGAAGGCGCGTGTAGAAGCGCCACAGGAAGTGATGGTCCTTCTCCTGCCTGCTGGGCGCCCCGTAGTTGACGACGTCGTAGTGACGCGGGTCGAGGTGGCCGACCATCGCCTTGATGGCCCCGCCCTTGCCCGACGCGTCGGGTCCCTCCATCACTACCAGCACGCCCGGGCCGAGGGCCGTGCGGCCCATCAGCCCGCCGAGGGTCAGCCGCAACTGATGGAGCCGGTTCTGCCCTAGCACGAGGCGCTGCTCGTACGTGGCACGGTCGAGCCGCTGCGTGAGGTCGAGCAGTGGCAGCACCTTCATCGGCGCCAACCTAGTCGTGTGCCACCCGTGGCACGACCTGACGGCGCTCGCGCCATCAGCGGCATGTCCAGCCGCCGTCAACGATGAGGCTCTGGCCGGTCATGAACGAGCTGCCGGGACCGGCCAGCAGCAGGAGCGCGGCATCGAGCTCGTGCGCCCTGCCCATTCGCGGAATCGGCGAGTTGGCGGCGATGAAGCGCTGGCTCGACTCGTCGCTCTCCATGCCCGCTGTCATCTCGCTCGGGAACCATCCCGGACACAGTGCATTCACCGTGATCCCCCTGCGGGCCCACTGCGCCGCCAGCTCGCGCGTCAGGTTCACCACCGCACCCTTCGACGCGCAGTAGTGCGCCTGCTTCACCGGTGCGCCGGCCACGTGCCCCAGCATGCTCGCAATGTTGACGATCCGCCCGCCGCCCGATGCCGCCATCGACGGCGCCGCCAGCTTGCACAGGTGCCACACGGCCGTCACGTTCACCTCGAGCGTGAAGCGGAAGTCGTCGAGTTCCTCGTCCTCGACCGCCACCTTCCCACCCACGCCGGCGTTGTTGACGAGCACGTCGATCCGCCCGTGCCGGGCGAGCACCTCCTCGACGAGACGCTCGCGGCCGTCCGACGTGGCGAGGTCGCCGACGACCACCTGGGCCCCCGGCAGATCGGCCGCCAGCGCGGCGAGACGGTCGGCGCGACGCGCCGTGATGACCACCTCGGCACCGACGCCGTGGAGCACGCGGGCGAACCGCTCGCCGAGCCCGGACGAGGCGCCGGTGACGACGGCGACGCGGCCGTCGAGCCGGAAGTGGTCGAGCGGATTACCGATCTGCGGAGTCATGGTTGAGATTCTGTGACATTCCTCCAGTTGCGGAGAAACCACGCCGATGACGCGGTGTACTGCCGCTGTCCGATCGCACTGGAGCCACATGCACGCCACCTCGTTCCCGCCGAAGCCGCAGCGCTCCGTGGTCATGCGCGTCCACGGCACGCACGGTCGGCCTGCGGTGGCCCTGCCCACCTTCATCCGCTCGGCGCACGCCGACGACGCCGCCACGGTCGACTGGAGGGCGCACGCCCGGCTCGCCACGGTGCTCAGCGTCGTCGCGGTGATCGTGGCGGTCGGCCTACAGGGCATCGTCCCCGGCCCGGCGATCGCGATGGGCATGACGGCCGTGTCGGGCATGGTGGCCTGGCGCCGCCTCGCGCCGGCGCCCCGACGGGCGACGGCAGCCGACGTGCTGCGGCACTGACACGCTGCGTCTGCAACGCGAAAGAGGGGACCCATGCGGGTCCCCCCCTGCTTGCAGCCCGTACGGGATTCGAACCCGTGCCGCCACCTTGAGAGGGTGGTGTCCTAGGCCACTAGACGAACGGGCCAGGCTGCTGCGGGCGATAACTCGCCCGCTGCCCTTGCGGGCTATGTGCGGCACCTTGAGGCGCCGGGTCCGCCGGCACCGCGGCCGACGTGGTTGGGGTGCAAGGAATCGAACCCTGAATAACAGAACCAGAATCTGCTGTGTTGCCAGTTACACCACACCCCAGCGGGTCTCCCCGAGGGCGACGAGAGTGTAGCGAGCGGTCCCTGTGGTCGCACCAGTCGGCGCTCGCCGGCGCCGGCACGGCGGCTCGATGCCAACTCAGCCCACGAGGTCGCTGAGCCGCCGGAACCCGATGACGCGGCCGAGCGCCACCCCCGCCGCCTCGGCGAGCTCGCGGCGCCACGCGCCCCAGCCCTGCACCGGACTGGCGCGCGTCGGTGACACATACCCCGCCAGTCCTACCTCGCTGGCGATGAGCCGGATCCGCAGCGAGTGGAACGGGTCGCTCACCAGCAGCACCGTCGGCCGCCGGATGTCCGCCGCGCCAGCCAGCGGAGCCGACCGGTCCGCGAGCACGTCGGCCACCGCCGCCAGCGACTCGTACGAGGTCGAGCCGCCCACCTCGATGATGGCGTCGGCCGCCACGCCTCGATCGACGAGATAGGCGGCCGACGCGGCCGCCTCGGTGAAGCGGTCGTCGGGCTGCTTGCCGCCCGTCGTCACCACCACTGGGGCGTATCCCGCCGCCCAGAGCTCGACGACGTGGTCCAGCCGTGCTGCCAGCAGCGGCGAGGGCCGACCGTCGTACTGCGCCGCGCCCATCACGACGATGGCGTCCACCGACCGAGCCTGATCGCTGCGGCCCACCCGATGGACATCGACGAGGTTCATCGCGTACCAGGCGACGGGAAGGAGGGCGGCGGCGAGCGCCGCAGCGACCCAACGCCGACGGCTGCCGCGGCCTTCGTCTCGACGCCCGGACATCGAGGTGCGCCGGCTCAGTCCAGCCGCAGCGCCGCGGCGCGAAGTCGTGCCAGCGCGCGATCGCGCCCGAGGCACTCGAGCGACTCGAACAGCGGAGGGCCCACCGCCCGGCCCGTCACGGCGATGCGCACGGGCGCCTGCGCCTTGCCGAGCTTCAGGCCGTGCGACTCGCCGATTCGCTCGAGCGCGTCCTTTAGCGGCGCAGCCGCCCACTCGGCCAGCGCAGCGTACGCATCGGTTGCCTCTGCGAGCACCGCACGCGACTCGGCTGTCGCAGTGGCCTTCGTCCACGCATCGAGGTCGAGTCCCGGCTCGTCGACGAAGAGGAAGTCGAGCAGGCCGGGCGCATCAGCGAGGGTGACGCACCGCTGCTGGATGTGCGGTGCCATCTCGAGAGCGACCGCACGATCGAAACGGTCGGTGGGATAGGGCGCGTCGGGCGCCTGCAACCACGGCATGCACGCGTCGATGAACGCCGAAGGCGACAGCAGCCTGATGTGGTCGCCGTTGAAGGCCGCCAGCTTCTTCAGGTCGAAGAACGCCGGCGAGTGGTTCACGTCCTCGAGCCGGAAGTCGGCCTCCATCTGCTGCCAGTCGCAGATCTCGCTGCCGCCCCTCGGCGTCCAGCCGAGCGTCATGAGGTAGTTCACCATCGCCGACGCGAGGTAGCCCTCGTCGCGGAACATCTCGAGCGCCACCTTGTCGCGCCGCTTCGACAGTTTCTTGCGCGTCTCGTTCACGAGCACCGGCACATGGGCCCACACCGGCGGCTGGTGCCCCAGCGCCGCCCAGATCATCTGCTGCTTCGGCGTATTCGGAAGGTGCTCCTCGGCGCGGACCACGTGGGTGATGCCCATCTGGACGTCGTCGACCACGTTGGCGAGCAGGAACATCGGCGAGCCGTTGCCGCGCAGCAGCACGAAGTCCTCGATGGTCGAGTTGTCGAACTCGACGTCGCCGCGCACGAGATCGCAGACGACTGTCGTGCCCGCCGGCACGCGAAATCGCAGCACTCGCCCCGGGCCAGGGCCCAGTCCTCGGTCGCGCGACCAGCCGCCGTAGCCCTGCGTTCCCTCTGCCTTGTTGCGCGCCTCGATGTCGGCAGGTGTCAGGTCGCAGTAGTACGCCGCGCCCGCATCAGCGAGCCGCTGGGCCGCGGCAACATGGTCGTCGGCGTACTGCGACTGGAAGTACGGGCCCTCGAAATGGGGATCGGCCGACGAGATGCCAAGCCACGCCAGTGCATCGATGATCCCGGTGGTCCACTCGGGCCGGTTGCGGGCCTCGTCGGTGTCCTCGATGCGCAGCACGAAGGTGCCGCCCTCGCGGCGGGCCAGTGCCCAGTTCCACAGCGCGGTGCGCGCGCCGCCGACGTGGAAGAACCCGGTGGGCGACGGCGCGAATCGATAGCGGGGGCCGGCCATGCCGCAGTGAGGCTACTGGCCGTCAGCCGCCGACGAGGGCCAGGGTGCGCAACTGGCGGACGGCGACGGACAGCGTCGTGAGGTCGTGGGCATCGACGCGGCGCAACTCGGTGAACATCGAGAGCGAGCGGGCGATGAGCCGGTCGTTGGCGTCCTGCCAGTCGCGCACGCCGCCGGCAGCGATCGCCTCGTCGGCCAGGTCGGCCATGGCCGCGACGAGGTCGTCGCGCAGCGCCGAGCGGGCCTGCGTCTGCCACCGGGTGCTGCGCGGCAGCGCGCCGACGGCATCCCACAGCCACATGAGGTCGAGGACGTCGAACACGTGCCAGTAGGCGCCGCACACCTGCTGCACCGACGCATTCCGGCGCTCGGCGATCTCGACCATGTCGAGGCCCGTATGCAGCAGCCGCCACTGCACGCTGCGCTGCGCGAGCAGCTCTGGCACCCCGGCAGCGAGGCGGCTCGCCTCGAGGGCGAAGGTCGAGTCGCGCAGCGGCCCGCGCAGCGAGCCCTCCAGCTTCACCAGGGCGCGCATCGGCTCGCGGTACCGCGCCACGGCGGCGGCCATGTCGAGCGGCAGCCGGCGATGCCGGAGCAGCCACAGCGTGACGCGCTCGGCCATCGCCCGGGCCTCGAGGAAGAGATCGATCTGCACGTCCGGCTTCACGCTGCCGGTGAGCTCGTCGACCTGGGCCCACGACTCGACGAGGTCGAGGATGTCGCGAGCCGCCACCCATGCGCGGAGGATGTCGACGACACCCACGCCGGTCTCCTCTCCGACGCGGTGGTCGAAGGAGATCCCCGACAGGTTGGCCATCTGGTTGCACACCTGCGTGGTGACGATCTCGCGACGGAGCCGGTGCTCGCCGATGAGGTAGGGGAACTCGGCCTGAAGCCGCTCGGGGAAGTAGCGCACGAGGT
>JBJTRF010000201.1:0-4938 GCA_046076025.1 Ilumatobacteraceae bacterium | reverse complement strand
CCCGGCCGGAACGGGCAAGACCCAGTTGGCCAAGAGCATCGCCGAGTTGACCGGCGCGCGACTGATTCGTCTGCAGTGCTACGAGGGCTTGGACGAATCCAAGGCCCTCTACGAGTGGAACTACAAGAAGCAGTTGCTTCGCATCCAGGCCGACAAGAACAGCGACTCGTGGAGCGAGGTGCATGACGACATCTTCAGCACCGAGTTCCTTCTGACCCGCCCCCTGCTCGAGGCGATCAGCGCCGCCGACCCGGTGGTGCTGCTCATCGACGAGGTCGACCGCGTCGAGGTGGAGACCGAAGCCCTGCTGCTGGAGATCCTCTCCGAGTACCAGGTGTCGATCCCCGAGCTCGGCACCATCACCGCCCGCCAGATCCCGCTCGTGTTCCTTACGTCCAACAACACCCGCGAGCTCAGCGAGGCCCTGAAGCGGCGGTGCCTCTACCTGCACGTCGACTATCCGACGATGGAGCGCGAGAAGGAGATCGTGCTGGCCCGAGTGCCCGAGGTGAGCGACAACCTCGCCGACCAGATCGCCCGCATCGTGCGCAGCATCCGCCAGCTCGACCTGAAGAAGGCGCCGAGCGTGAGCGAGACCATCGACTGGGCGCGCACCCTGGTGCTGCTCGGCATCGAGCACATCGATGCACAGCAGGCCAAGGAGACGCTGCACATCCTGCTGAAGTACCAGACCGACATCGCCAAGGCTGCCAAGGAGCTCAGCGTCGACAAGTAGTCGTCGCTGAGGGCCGCCCCTTTCCGTCCGGGCCCTGCTGCCATGCTCGACCTGCTCTCCGGCTTCGTGACCGAGCTCCGCAATGCGGGGCTGCCAGTGTCGCTCACCGAGAACCTCGACGCCATGGAGGCGGTGCAGCACATCCCCATCGAGGACCGCGAGGCCTTCAAGTACGCCCTCGCTGCGACGCTGGTGAAGAACAACGCCCACTGGCGGGCATTCGAGACCGTGTTCGAGGTGTACTTCAGCCTGCGCGGTCCCGAGTACCGCATCGCCGAGGGCGACACCGACATCGACGAGATGTGGCGCGAGATGCAGGATGCGATGCGCCAGGGCGAGGGCAAGGGCGCTGCAGGCGGCGGACTCGACTCGCTGACACCCGAGGAGATGGCCCGGCTGCTGATGCAGGCGCTGATGGGCGGCGACCAGGCGATGCTGCGGGCCCTCGCCAAGCAGGCCGTGCAGCGCTACGCCGGGATGGAGCCGGGGCGCCCCGTGGGCGGCACCTACTACCTGTACCGAACGCTGCGCAATCTCGACCTCGACGGCATGCTCGACAAGATGCTCGAGGCCAGCCGGCAGGAGGCCGGTGGCGAGCTGACCGACCTCGAGGAGCGCCTCGAGACCGACGAGCTGAACGACCGCCTCGAGCAGTTCAAGAAGGAGATCGAGGCCGAGATCCGGCGTCGACTCGTGGCCGACCGCGGCGCCGAGGCGATGGCCAAGACGCTCCGCAAGCCGCTGCCAGAGGACGTCGAGTTCATGCACGCGTCTCGCGACGAGATGCAGAACCTCAAGAAGGCGCTGCAGCCGCTGACGCGCAAGCTGGCAGCGCGCCTCGCGCGCAAGCGCCGGCACGGCCGCAAGGGTCCGCTCGACTTCCGCAACACCGTGCGGCACAGCCTCAGCTACGGCGGCGTTCCGGCCGAGCCGAAGTTCAAGTATCCGCGGCCGGCGAAGCCCGAGCTGATGGTGGTGGCCGACATCAGCGGCTCCGTGGCTGCCTTCGCGCGGTTCACGCTGATGCTCGTCTACGCGATCCAGGGATCGTTCTCGAAGGTGCGCTCGTTCGTCTTCATCGACGGCATCGACGAGGTCACCGACTACTTCAAGGGCGAGGAAGACATCGCCCGGGCCATCCACCGCGTCAACACCGAGGCCGACGTGGTGTGGGTGGACGGGCACAGCGACTACGGCCACGCCTTCGAGGTGTTCTGGGAGCGCTACGGCAAGGACGTGGGGCCGAAGACCACCGTGCTGCTGCTCGGCGACGCCCGCAACAACTACCACGCCAGCCAGGCCTGGGTGGTGAAGGAAATGCGCCAGAAGGCGCGGCACGTGTACTGGCTGAACCCCGAGCCGCGCAGCTACTGGAACACGGGCGACTCGATCGTGGGCGACTACGGCACGTACACCGACGGGGTGTACGAGTGCCGCAACCTGCGCCAACTCGAGGGCTTCGTCGAGAAGCTCGCCTGACCGGCCGGCCACCTGCCTGCGGCCGCTAGCGTCGACTGCATGAGCCGCATCGTCCTTGTCCGCCACGGCGAGTCGAACGTGAAGGTGCAGCGCGTCATCGGCGGCCTGCGCAGCTGCAGCGGCCTCTCCGATCTCGGCCGCCAGCAGGCCGAGCGCCTGCGCGACCGATGGGCGTCGGCGCCCGAGTTCGCCCCCGACGTGCTCGTGTCGAGCACCTACCTCCGGGCGGTGCAGACCGCCGAGATCGTGGCGGGTGCCTTCCCGGGCCTGGCCGTCGAGCAGCGAATCGAGTTCGGCGAGCACGACCCGGGCCCCGACTGCGACGGCATGGGGTACGACGAGTTCGTCGAGCGCTTCGGCGTGGGCGGATGGCGCACCGACGACCCGTACGCCACCGTGTACCCGGGCGGCGAGACCGTCGCCGCCTTCCAGTACCGGGTGGGCGCGGCGCTGAAGGCGCTGACCGACGACCATGCCGATCGGTCGGCAGTGGTGTTCTGCCATGGCGGCGTCGTCGACGCACTGCTGCGGCACGTGCTGCGCGCACCCAGCCGCGGCGGGTTCGAGGTGTTCACCCGCAACACGTCGATCACCGAGTTCGAGCGCGTCGAGCGCGACGGCGCACCGGCCCTCTGGCGGCTCGTCCGCTACAACGACTCGGCGCATCTCGCCGGGCTTCCGGCCGCCACGGCGAACGGCAGCTGAGCGGCCGCATGGCCGACCTGCTCGTCGTCGGCGCAGGGTCGGCGGGTGCCGTCATCGCCGGGCGCGCCGCCGTGCGACACGGCCTGCGCGTGACCGTGGTCGACGCCGGTCCGCTGCACGATGCCGCGTCGACGCCGGCCGACATCGCCGGCCCGAACTTCCACCGCGCGCTGCAGGTGCCGGGTCGCGTATGGGCGAACGGCTATGCGAGCGGCCGCGGCGCCGGAGGGTCGTCGGCGGTGAATGCCATGCTGGCCTCGACGGTGCCGGTCGGCGCCGACGGCGAGCCGGCCGCGCTGCTGCAGGTGCACCGTGCGGGCGCGCACGAGCGTGGCCCGCTGTCGGCGGCCCTGGCAGCGGCAGCATCGTCGCTCGGACTGGCGGCAGACCAGGCCGCGCTGACGCGCACTGCAGACGGCCGTCGGTGGTCGGTGAACGACGCCTACCTCGAGCCGGCGCGGGCGATCGGCCGACTCGACGAGGTGGGCGATGCGCTCGTCGACCGGGTGCTGATCGACGGCGGCCGGGCCGTCGGCGTGCGACTGGCCGACGGACGCGAGTTCGAGGCCGGGCGGGTGGTGGTGTCGGCCGGGGCGGTGCGCAGCCCGGCCATCCTGCTGCGCAGCGGGCTGACGCGCCCGGGTATCGGCCGGGGGCTGCAGGACCACCCGTCGCTCACCGTGCCGGTTCGGCTCACCGATGCGGCGGTGGCCGCATGGAGCGGACGCGAGCGCGAGGTGGTGTCGGTCACCACCGTGGTGGCGGCATCGCACCGCCGGCGTCGCGACCTCCAGTTGCTGGCAGCCGACGGCGTCGCAGCCGACGACCTGGCGGCTGGCGTGGTGATGGTGTCGCTCATGTCGGTGTCGGGGCGGGGATCCGTGCGGCTGTCGGGCCCGTCGGCGCACGACGAGCCGGTCGTCGACCTGCCGCTGGGCGATGACCCCGTCGACCGCGAGGGCTTGGCGGCAGCGGAGGCACTGCTGCGCGACGCGCTGGCAGCCGATGCACTGCGATCCGTGATCGCCGAGGTCGGCGAGATGACGATGGGCGGCGCCTACCACGCCACCTCCACCTGTCGGATGGGCAGGCCCGATGACGAGGCTGCTGTCGTCGACCACGACTGCCGCGTGTTCGGCACCGAGGCGCTGTTCGTCTGCGATGCCTCCATCTTTCCCAGGGTGCCGATGGCGAACCCGCACGTGCCGGTGGTGCTGCTGGCCGAGCGGATGGCGGCGGCCATCTGCGCCTGACGGCGGGCTTCGAGCATCTGCTATGACTCGGTGATGGCGCTCCACGAACTGCACGAAGGATGCTGGGCCTACCTGCAGGGTGACGGCGGCTGGGGCTGGAGCAATGCGGGGCTGGTGGCCGGCGACGGCGCCTCGCTGCTCGTCGACACGCTGTTCGACCTGCGCCTGACGGCGGCGATGCTGGATGCGCTGGTGCCGGTCACCCGCAGCGCACCCGTGTCGACCGCGGTGAACACGCATGCCAACGGCGACCACTGCTACGGCAACCAACTGCTCGAGGGCGTCGAGATCATCGCGTCGACGGCGACAGCCGACGAGATGGGCGAGGTGCCGCCGGCGATGCTCGCCGCGCTGAACCGTGCCGACGGCGACGTGGGCGAGCTCTTCCGCCACTTCTTCGGGGCGTTCGACTTCGACGGCATCGAGCTGCGACTGCCGACCCGCACCTTCGACGGCCGCCTCGAGGTGGAGGTGGGCGGGCGGCTCGTCGAGCTGATCGAGGTCGGCCCAGCGCACACGCGCGGCGACACGATCGTGGTGGTGCCCGATGCGCGCACGGTGTACACCGGCGACATCCTCTTCATCGGCGGCACGCCCATCGTGTGGGCCGGGCCGCTCTCGAACTGGATCGCGGCGTGCGACCTGATGCTGGGGATGGACGTCGACACCGTCGTGCCCGGCCACGGCCCGATCACCGACAAGGCGGGCGTCGCCGCTGTCCGCGACTACCTGGCGGTCGTCGAGTGTGAGGCATCGGCACGCCAC
>JBJTRF010000200.1:0-2282 GCA_046076025.1 Ilumatobacteraceae bacterium | reverse complement strand
CTTCGTGCGCTGGCCTGGCTCGCGGGCGCAGCCCTTGATCTCGACGATGCCGTCGGCGATCTCGGGCACCTCGAGCTCAAAGAGGCGCTTGATGAGGCCGGGGTGCGTGCGGCTGACGACGATCTGCGGGCCCTTCATGGTCTTGCGGACCTCGACGATGTAGGCCTTGACGCGGTCGCCGGGCACGGGGCGCTCGAAGGGCACCTGCTCGGCCTTCGGCATCAGGCTCTCGACCCGGCCGAGGTCGAGCAGCGTGTAGCGGTCGTCGGCCTGCTGGATGATGCCGGTGACGATGTCGCCCTCGCGGTTGGCGTACTCCTCGAACTTGCGGTCGCGCTCCGCCTCGCGGATGCGCTGGCCCATCACCTGGCGGAAGGTCTGCGCGGCGATGCGCCCGAGCTCTTCCTTCTTCGGCGTGTCGTCGCGCTCGTTCACCCAGTTGCCGTCGTCGTCAATGTCGTAGGCCGTGAACGTGAACTCGTAGGTGTCGGGGTTCACCGACACCTCCACCTCGGTTGCGGCGCCGGGCCGGCGCTTGTACGCCATGGCGAGCGCGTCGACCAGCACCTGCAGCAGCGTGTCGACGGAGATATTCTTCTCGTTGGCGATCATCCGGATGGCCTCGCCCATGTCGAGGTTGCTCATCGCGTGTCCTTTCTCTGATCGGTGGAAGGTGCGGCGGCCTTCTTCGCCGGCTTCTTGGCCAGCGAGGGCTTCGGGGACGGGCCCCACTCGAACACGGTGCGGGCGCGGTCGACCTGGTCGAGGCGCACGACCTGCTCGGTGATGCCGTCGGCGCCCGGCTCGTCGAGGCGGACGGTGGCCGTGGTGTCGTCGGCGGCAACCAGCACGCCGTGCACGCGACGTGCCTCGCCGGCCGCGTCGCGCAGCCTGATGGCCACCTTCTTGCCGAGTTCGCGCTGGAAGTGCCCCGCCGTGCGCAGCGTGCGCTCGAGGCCGGGACTGCTGACCTCGAGCGTGTAGTGCCCGGCGATCGGATCGTGGTGGTCGAGTTCGCGCGACACCAGGCGGGTGGCGAGGGCAATGGTGTCGAGGTCGACGCCGCCGGTGCTGCCTGGCGGTGTGTCGATGGTGACGCGCAGCGTGCCGCCCCGGAACTCGAGGTCGTATAGGTCGAGGCGGAGGTCGGCGACAATGGGTGCCACGAGGGCGCGGACTCGCTCGGTCGTGGCGTCGCCTGCCGTCATCGTGATCACCTGCCTCTCGCTTCCCGGCACCCGGCCCTCGGCCGAAACCTGCACCTAGTAGTACAGCAGGCGTGGGTCGTGAGACCCACGCCTTCGGTTCGTCGAACGTCAAAGGACCCTCCGATTATATCGGTGACGGGTAGCCTTCGGGCTGGGCCGGATCCGTCGGCCGCCGGCCGCGGCGGACGCCTGCACCGCCGGCCGCCGCTCCCACCATCGCCGGGCGCTCACCGGCCGGCGCCCGTCCAATGAGGTCAATCGTGCTGCGAATGTCGACGCTGTTCCTGCGGACCCTGCGCGAGGATCCCGCCGACGCCGAGGTCGCCAGCCACCGACTCCTCGTCAGGGCCGGCTACATCCGCCGGGCGGCGCCGGGCGGCTTCACCTTGCTGCCGCTCGGATGGATCGTGTACCGCAACGTCGAGGCCGTCGTGCGAGCCGAGATGGACCGCGAGGGCTTCCAGGAGGTGCACTTTCCCGCCCTGCTGCCCAATGAGCCGTACGATGCCACCTGCCGCTGGGCCGACTACGGCGACAGCCTGTTCCGGCTGAAGGACCGCCGCGGCGCCGACTTCCTGCTGGCGCCGACCCATGAGGAGATGTTCACGCTGCTGGTGAAGGACCTCTACAGCAGCTATCGCGACCTGCCGCTCGTGATCTACCAGATCCAGAACAAGTTCCGCGACGAGGCTCGGCCCCGGGCGGGGCTCCTGCGAGGCCGCGAGTTCTCGATGAAGGACTCGTACAGCTTCGACATCGACGAAGCCGGCCTGCAGGCGAGCTACGACCGGCACCGCGCCGCCTACCAGCGCACGTTCGGCCGACTCGGCCTGCCGTACGTGATCGTGTCGGCGATGAGCGGCGCGATGGGTGGCTCGGCGAGCGAGGAGTTCCTTGCGCCGCTCGCCGTCGGCGAGGACACCTACGTGCGCTGCTCGTCGTGCGACTACGCGGCCAACACCGAGGCCGTGCAGGTGCAGCCGCCCGCCCCGACGCCCGTCGACGGGATGTCGCCCGCCGTCGTCGTCGACACGCCCGACACGCCCACCATCCAGACCCTCGTCGACCTCTTCA
>JBJTRF010000199.1:0-6905 GCA_046076025.1 Ilumatobacteraceae bacterium | reverse complement strand
GCGCGGCGGGCGCCAGGCCGCCGAGCGGGCGATGTCGGCGCTCTCCATCATTCGCGTCGCCACGTCGCTCGGCGGTCCGGAGACGCTGATCTGCCATCCGTGCACCACCACGCACGCCAGCCTGAGCGCCGCCGAGGCCGTCGAGCAGGGCGTCACCGCCGGACTCCTGCGCGTATCGGTCGGCCTCGAGGATGCGGCCGACCTTGTCGCCGACCTGCTCGGGGCCGTCGGCAGCGCTGCGTAGGATCGACAGCGTGACCGACGACTCGCGTCCCGGCTGGGGCTGGGCCATCGCGAGTGCTGCGCTCATCGTCGGACTCGCCGCGTTCTTCTTCCCGCTCGCCCCCTTCTGGACGCTGCTGTGGCTCGTGGCGCTCGCCGTCGTGCTCCAGTTGACGCCGCTCGGCACGCGATGGGTCGTCACCCAGCAGTCGGCGCTGCTCAGCGAGGTGGGCACGCACCCGCTCATCACCCGCCATCCGCGCCTCGTTGCGAGTGCCGTCTTCGTCCTTCCCGCCGTGCTGGCACCCGGCATCGCCTGGGACCTCAGCGATCCCGGCCAACGGTGGAACGGCGGCGCCCTCTGGGCAATGGCCGTGTTCGGGTTCCTGGTGCGCACCGCCGTCGAAGAGCTGCGCCGCACCGGACACCCGGCGCGCTGGTGGTCGTCATGGCTCGCGCTCACGCTCGTGATCGGCGGATTCGTGCTCGTCGGCGGGCCGGCTCGAGCGCGGTGGGCGCACTGCGATGCGGCAATGACCGCCGCTGCACGCGCCGACCTCGACTTCTCGGCCGACGCGACGGGCCGCTGGTGCTGGGGCGACGCCGTGGTGCGCACCGTCGACGGCGGGCTGCGCCTCTATGTCGAGGTCGACGACAGCCCCGAAGCCCCAGCCGACTCGGGAACAGGGCTGGCCTACAGCCCCGACGGCACCATCGAGACGGCGGCTGGCATCAGGGCACTCGTGCCGATCGGCGACGGCTGGTACTGGTTCGAGACCGGCAGTCCGGTGCGAAGCTTCTGGTTCGACGGCTGACGCCGCCGCCTCAGTGGTAGTACGGGTTCTCGCCGGTTGAGTGGTCGGTGAGATCGCGCACGCGCTCGATCTCGGGGATCGACTCGACCATCATCGTCTGCACGCCGTCGAGCATGGTCATCCTGCTCATCGAGCAGCCGTGGCAGCCGCCGCCCATGGTGAGGTACGCCGTGCCCTCGCCGTCGTGGCCGACATAGGTGACGAATCCACCGTGCGCTGCAAGGGCGGTGTTCACCTCGGCGCTGATGACGGTCTCGATGCGCGCGCTGAGTTCGTCGTCGCGCACGAGGCCCTCGACCGACGGTGGCAGCGGCTTGTTGGGATTGCGGATGACGAGGCCCGCTGACGACGAGTGGTCAAGCGTTGCACCGTTGATGAGGCTGATGCTGGTGGCGGGAATGATCACCTTCAGCGACTGGTCGCCGCTGCGGTGCGTGCGCACCTCGTCGGTGAAGGCCGCCGTGGTGACGACATCGAAGCTGAGGTCGTAGGCGAAGTCCTCGCCGGGCTTGCTGATCACCTCGAGCCGAAGGCCGAGCGCGTCGGCGTCGGGTTCGGTGTCGCGCAGGGCGAGCAGTTCGGCCAGGGCCGCCGGCGTGATGGTGACGATCATGTCGGGGGTGTCGGGCGCGTCGGTCGCGGGAGCGGCAAATGTCACGAACTCAGGCTACCGGCGTGCCACGTGCGCATGCCGAGCCGCTGCAAGAATGACCGCCGCATGAATGCCATCAGTGCGACCTCCCCCCGCGTCGGCCGGCGACTGGCAGCAGCGCTGCTCAGTGCCAGTGCACTCCTCGCCGCCGCCTGCAGCAGCGAGCCAGCGTCGTCCCCCGCCACCACGGCCGAGCCGACGACGACACCGTCGTCCACGTCGTCGTCGACGACGTCCACGTCCACGATTCCGCCGACCACCACCATTCCGGTGCCGGTGTATCCGCTCACCGGACTGCCCGTCGCCGATGGCTTCGTCGACCGCCCTGCGATTGTCGTGAAGATCGACAATGCACCCGCAGCGAATCCGCAGACCGGTTTCAATGCCGCCGACATCGTCGTCGAGGAGATCGTCAACGACAACATCACCCGCTTCGCCATGGTGTTCCACAGCCAGGGCAGTGATCCCGTCGGCCCCATCCGGTCGGGCCGCCTGCAGGACATCGACCTGTTCGGCTGCCTGAACAGGCCCCTCTTCGCCTGGAGCGGCGGCAACGCCACGGTCACCAACGAGGTCGACGACAGCGACCTCGTCAACATGGGCCCGAGCCGCGTGCCGGCCTACTACCGCGAGCCGTCGCGCAAGCAGCCGCACAACCTGTACTCGCGCACCACCAAGCTGTGGGAGCTCACGCTCGAGGGATGGGGCCTTCCTCCGAAGCTGTTCGAGTACCGCGATCCCACTGGTGACGCCCCGGGAATTGCCGCGAACGGCGTGCGGGTCGAGATGGGCATCTACGACGCCGAGTGGACGTGGAATCCCGCCACCGGCCTCTACGAGCGCCGGCAGAACGGCGACGTCCACGAGGACGCCGGCACCAACTCGGTGATCACCGCCCACAACGTCGTCGTGCTGGTGATGGAGTACGTGATCGGCGTGTCGGGCAGCCCCGACGCGCAGAGCACCGGCTCGGGCGAGGCGTGGGTGTTCACCGGCGGCCGCTTCGTGCGCGGCACGTGGTCGCGTGCCACCCGCCTCGACACCTTCACCCTGCTCGGTCTCGACGGCACCCCGATCCTGCTCACGCCGGGCCGCACGTTCATCGAGCTGCCGCGCGACAACAGCACCACGCCCTTCTAGCGGCCGCCGCCATCCACCTCGATGCGCTGGCCGGTGACGTAGCCGGCTGCCGGCCCGCAGAGCCACCGCACCACGCCGGCGATGTCGGACGGCTGGCAGACGCGGCCGAACGGCGACGACGAGTCGAGCGATCGGAGATCGGCCAACTCGCGGTTGCCCGTCATCGCCCGGGTGAGGCGCACGCCCATGTCGGTCTCGACGAGGCCGGGTGCCACCACGTTGACGTGGATGCCGTTCGGCCGCTCCTCCTTCGCAAGCGTCAGCGCCAGGGCCTCCATCGCCGCCTTGCCCATGTTGTACGGGGCGCCGTGTGCAGACATATGAGTGGTGGCGACCGACGAGATCATCACGATGTCGCCGCGTCCGCCGGGGACACCCGCACGCTGGCGCATCGACGGCAGCGCGATGCGTGCGAGATAGTGCGGGCCGAGGGCATGCACGGCCATCACGCGCTGCAGCTCATCGGCATCGGTCGATGCGACACTGCGGCCGCGTGACGCGATTCCCGCATTGCAGACCAGGATGTCGATGCCGCCGAGGCTGGCCATCACGCCATCGACGAGCCGCTGGCAATCGGCCTCATCGTCGGCAGATGCAGCGATCGCCACAGCCCTGCCGCCCGCTGCCTCAATCGCGGCAACGGTCTCTGATGCTGCGTCGGCATCACGGCGATAGCTGATGGCGACTGCAGCACCGGCCTCGGCCAGCTCGATGCTGATGGCCTTTCCGATGCCGCGGCTGCCGCCGGTGACGAGTGCGGTGCGTCCGTCGAGTTCTCCCATGCCGCCATTCTGACCGCGCGACCATGCCGTGCGTAAGGTGGAGGGGTGAGTGACGACCGCGCCAGGCAGCGCACCCTCGGCGTGGCGGCGCTGCTGGCAACGCTGTTCTGCTTCAGCTTCGGCTCGACGCTCATCAAGCTGTCCCAGACGCCGGGCGTCACCGTCGCGTTCTGGCGACTGCTGCTGTGCAGCGCCATCTGGGTGCTCATCCTGCGCGTCGCCGAGCACCGCTGGCCCACACGCGAGGGCTTCCGTGCTGCGCTGGTGCCGGGCATCGCCTTCGGCCTCAACCTCACCTTCTTCTTCGTCGGCGTCACCAAGACCACGGTCGCAGCCGCCGAGTTCACGGGCGCCCTCACCCCATTCGTGGTCGTGCCGATGGCCGCCATCGTGCTGCGCGAGCGCACTCGTGTCGGCCCGCTCAGCTTCGGCCTCGTGTCGCTCACCGGCCTCGCCATCGTGCTGTTCAACGCTCCAGCGAGCGGCGAGTTCTCGTGGGAGGGAGTTGCGTGGATCGGCGGCGCGACGTTCCTCTGGGCGACGTACCTCATCACCAGCCGCCGTCTCCGCCAGCAGCGGTCAGTCGTCGACGTGATGACCCATATGACGCCGATCGCCACGGCAGTGACGCTGCCGATCTCGCTGATCCTCTTCCCCGGCACCATCGACGACATCACGTGGCGCTCGGTCGTGTTCATCACCATCCTCGCCGTCCTCACCGGCACCGTCGCCCACGGGCTGATGGTCTACGCGCAGCAGGCGATTCCGATCGGCATCATCAGCACCATGCAGGTGTCGCAGCCGGCCCTCGCTGTCACGTGGAGCGTGCTGTTCCTCGACAGTTCCGTCGCCGGCATCCAGGTCGCCGGCATGGCACTCGTGATCGCCGGCCTAGTGGCCGTCACCTACTTCACCCGGCGAGCCGCCTGACCGGTACACTCCGCTCGACAGCACGGGGAGCTCGCGCAGGCGGGCTGAGAGGGTGGCCGGTGCCACCGACCCGAGAACCTGATCTGGGTAATGCCAGCGGAGGGAAGAGCACGTGCAACTCGATCGATGGGTCGTCGTCATCACCGGCGGCGGCGAGATCTCGCCGGCGGCGGCAGCCACTGTCGTGGCACTGTGCCCGCCGGTCGTCGTTGCCGCCGACAGCGGCCTCGACCATGCGGTAGCGGCCGGGATCGAGCCCACCCATCTCGTCGGCGACCTCGACAGCCTCAGCGCGGCGGGCCGCATGTGGGCCTACGCCCACGGCCTCGCCATCGACGAGCATCCCGCTGACAAGGACGCCACCGACACCGAGCTGGCACTAGCGACGGCCGCCGAGTCGGCTGATCCCGGCACGGGCCTGCTCGTCGTCGGCGGCGCCGGCGAGCGAACCGACCACCTGCTCGGCATCCTGCTGGCCCTCGGCGGCACTGCGGCGGCGAGATTCGATGCCGTGCGTGCGGTGATCGGCGGCACCGAGTTCACCGTGGTGCACGAGGGGCGCCAGGCGGTGATCGACGTCGCTGCCGGCACGACCTTCTCGGTGCTGGCACTCCACGGCGGGTGCGGCCACGCCGAGGTCCGCGGCGCGAAGTGGCCGCTCGACGGACCGCTGTCACCCACCGAGGCCCGCGGCATCAGCAATGTCGCCGAGGGGGCGATCACCGTGCGCGCCCGGTCGGGTATCGCCACCGTGGCGGTGCCGGCATGAGGCGTGGCGCCGCGGTCGCCGCCGCCGGCCTGCTGACGCTGGCACTGCCCGCCTGCAGCGACGACGCGCCCGACGAGCTGACGCTCATCGTCTACGACTCATTTCCTGTCGCCGGCACGCCGCTCAACGACGCGCTCGCCGAGTTCACCGCCGAGACCGGGATCGCCGTTCGGATTGCCGTCGGCGGCGATGCGGGGACCATGGTGACGAAGGCCGTGCTCACCGCCGGCAATCCCGAGGGCGACGTCATGTGGGGGGTCGACAACACGCTGCTGTCGGCCGCCGTGGACGGCGACGTGTTCGACGGCGAGCCGACCGCCGTCGACACCGGTGACGTCTGCGTGAACTACGACATCGCCTGGTTCGCCGATCGCGGCATCGACCCGCCGCAGGACTTCGACGACCTCATCGACCCCGCCTACTCCAACCTGCTCGTGGTGCAGAATCCGGCAACGTCGTCGCCGGGGCTCGCATTCCTGCTGGCCACCATCGCCGCCACCGACGACTGGCGTGGGTACTGGGCGGCACTGGCCGACAATGGCGTCGAGGTCGTCGACAGCTGGACCACGGCCTACTACGACCGCTTCACGGGCGCTGCCGGCGGCGCCGGCGGCGGCGACCGACCCCTCGTCGTCAGCTACGCGACCAGCCCACCCGCCGAGGTGGTCTTCGCCGACCCACCCCGCGATGACGCGCCCACTGCGGTGAGCACCGGCACGTGCTTCCGGCAGACCGAGTACGCAGGCGTGCTCCGCGGCACCGGCCGCGAGGCGGCAGCACGGCAGCTCGTCGAGTTCCTCGTCAGCGAGCGATTCCAGCGAGAGCTGCCCCTCACCCTGTTCGTCAATCCGGTGAACCCCGGTGTCGAACTGCCCGAGGTGTTCCGGCGGTTCGCCGCCGTGCCCGACACCGCATGGACGGTGCCCACCGACGACATCGCCGCCAATCGCGAGCAGTGGCAGGACGAGTGGGCCGACATCGTCCTTCGCTGACGGCGCTGCCGCGCTGGGCGCCAGCGGCACTCGGGGCGCTCCCGGCGGCGTGGCTGGTGCTGTTCTTCGCCTGGCCCGTCGCCACCATGACGGCGCGTGCCGGCGTGCCGTCGATCGACGTGGCCATCGTGCGCTTCACCCTGCTGCAGGCAGTGGCAAGCACCGCCGCCACGATCGCGGCCGGCATGGTGCCGGCGTACGTGCTCGCCCGCTTCGAGTTCGCTGGCCGACGCCTAGCGCTCGCCGTCGTCACCGTGCCATTCATGCTGCCCACCGTCGTCGTCGGGGCGGCCTTCCTCGCGCTGCTGCCCGCGCGCCTGCACGCGCCGACAGCTGCCATCGTCCTGGCACACATGTTCTTCCACGTCGCGGTCGTCGTGCGCCTCGTCGGGTCGATGTGGTCGGTGATCTCGCACGAGCTCACGGGCGCCGCGCGAACACTCGGCGCCTCTCCGGCGCAGGTGGCGCGCCACGTGGTGCTGCCGCTGCTGCGACCGGGCATCACCGCCGCTGCCACCGTCGTGTTCCTCTTCTCGGTCACGTCGTACGGCACCGTCCTGCTGCTCGGCGGACCGACGCGCTCGACCGTCGAGGTCGAGATCG
>JBJTRF010000198.1:0-12403 GCA_046076025.1 Ilumatobacteraceae bacterium | reverse complement strand
GCATCGCGCAGGTTGAGGGTGCGCGGCACGCCATTGACGAGCGCCACCATGTTGACGGGGAAGCTGGTCTGCAGCTGCGTGAGCTTGAACAGGTTGTTCATCACCACGTTGGCGTTGGCGTCGCGCTTCAGCGTGATGACGAGGTTGGTCTTCGCCGCCGCTGAGCCATCGTTGACGTCGGCGATGCCATCGAGGCTGCCCTCGTCGACCAGCTCCTGGATGCGGCCAGCGATGGCACTGCAGCTCGTCTGGTACGGCAGCTCGGTGACGATGATCTGCATCTGGCCGCGCTTGCCCTCTTCGATGGTGGCGGTGGCGCGCACCTTCACGCTGCCGCGGCCGGTGCGGTAGGCGTCGATGATGCCGGCCCGGCCGAGGATGCTGCCGCCCGTGGGGAAGTCGGGGCCCTTCACGAACTGCATCAGGTCGTCCGAGGTTGCCTCGGGGTTGCGGATCAGGTGCACCGTGGCGTCGATGACCTCGCCGAGGTTGTGCGGCGGGATCGAGGTGGCCATGCCCACGGCGATGCCCTGGCTGCCGTTCACGAGCAGGTTGGGGAATCGCGCCGGGAGCACCGACGGCTCTTCGGTGGTGTTGTCGTAGTTCGCCACCATGTCGACGGTCTCTTCGTCGATGTCGGCGAGCATCTGCATGGCAAGCGGGTCGAGGCGGCACTCGGTGTATCGCTCGGCGGCGGCGCCGAAGTCGGGGCTGCCGTAGTTGCCGTGGAAGTCGATGAGCGGATGCCGCAGCGAGAACGGCTGGGCCATGCGCACCAGCGCGTCGTAGATGGCCGAGTTGCCATGCGGGTGGTACTTGGCCATGGTGTCGCCGGTGACGCGGGCGCACTTCACGTGCGAGCGGTTGGGCCGGAAGCCCTGCTGGTCCATGTCCCAGATGATCCGCCGGTGCACCGGCTTCAGGCCGTCGCGCACGTCGGGCAGCGCCCTCGACATGATGACCGACATCGCATAGTCGATGAAGCTGCGCTCCATCTCGTCCTGCAGCTGGATCGGCTGGATGGAGTCGCCGGGGCCGACAGGCTCGGGCGAGTTGGGCGGATTGGGTGCGTCGCTCATCAGAAGTCGAGGTTCCTCACGTCGCGGGCGTTGGTGGTGATGAACTGCTTGCGGCTCTCGACGTCGTCACCCATCAGCACGCTGGTGATCTCGTCGGCCAGTGCGGCTTCCTCGACGGTGACCTGCAGCAGGGTGCGCGACGCGGGATCCATGGTGGTGGGCTTCAGCTCGTGCCAGTCCATCTCGCCGAGGCCCTTCAGGCGATTGAAGTCGTGCTTGTGGTTGGGGTGATCGGCGAGGAAGCGCGACTTGGCCGCATCGTCCTTGAGGTAGATCTTCTCCTTGCCAACGAGGGTGGAGAACAGCGGCGGCTGGGCGATGTACACGTAGCCGGCCTCCACCAGGCCGCGCATCTGCCGGAAGAAGAACGTCAGCAGCAGGGTGCGGATGTGGCTGCCGTCGACATCGGCATCGCAGAGGGCGATCACCTTGTGATAGCGGGCCTTGGCGACGTCGAACTCGTCACCCACTCCCCCGCCGATGGCCGTGATGAGCGCCTGGATCTCGTTGTTCTTCAGCATCTTGTCGAGGCGGGCGCGCTCGACGTTGAGGATCTTGCCGCGGATGGGCAGCAGTGCCTGCGTGCGCGGGTCGCGGGCATTGAGTGCCGAGCCGCCGGCCGAGTCGCCCTCGACGATGAACAGTTCGCTCTCCTCGGGATTGCCGCTCGTGCAGTCCTTCAGCTTGTCGGGCATGCCGGCACCGGCAAGCGCCGTCTTGCGGCGGATGGCATTGCGCGCGTTCTTTGCCGCCACTCGGGCCTGCGCCGCCGCCTGGGCCTTCTTCACCACCTTGTTGGCCTCGGTGGGGTTCTCGTCGAGCCACTCCGACAGCTTCTCGTTGGTGGCCTTCTGCACGAAGCTGCGCATCGGCACGTTGCCGAGCTTGGCCTTGGTCTGGCCCTCGAACTGCGGCTCGCGCAGCTTGACCGAGATGATGGCGGTGATGCCCTCGCGGATGTCCTCGCCCAGGAGGTTGTCGTCCTTCTCCTTCAGCAGGCCCTTGGCGCGGGCGTACTTGTTGAGCACGCTGGTGAGCGCTGTCTTGAAGCCCTCGACATGCATGCCGCCCTCAATGGTGCTGATGCCGTTGGCATAGCCGTGGATGCCCTCGTAGTAGCCGGTGTTCCACTGCACGGCGATGTCGAGCACCTGGCCGTCGTCGTCCTCGTCCTCGAAGTGGCACACCTTCGAGAACAGCGGCTCCTTCGTGGCGTTGAGGTGCTTGACGAAGTCGACGATGCCGCCCTTGTACTGGTACGTGACCTTCTGCTCCTTGCCGACCCGCTCGTCGACGAAGTTGATCTCGAGGCCCCGGTTCAGGAACGCCATCGTCTGCAGGCGCTCGAGCACCGTACGGGCCACGAACTCGGTGCCCTCACTGGCGAAGATGGTGGGATCGGGCCAGAACTCGACGGTGGTGCCGGTGGTGCGGCCACGACCGGGCGTGGCACCGGCCGCGGCCAGCTTGCCCTGCGGCTTGCCGCCCTTTGCGAACTCCTGCTGGTGGCGCTTGCCGTCGCGGTCGATGGTGAGCACGAGACGCTCGCTGAGCGCGTTCACCACGCTGACGCCCACGCCGTGCAGGCCGCCCGAGACCTTGTAGCCCTCGCCGCCGAACTTGCCGCCGGCGTGCAGCACGGTGAGCACCACCTCGGCAGCGCTCTTGCCCTTGTGCGGACCCGAGGGGTACGGATCGACGGGAATGCCGCGGCCGTTGTCGTCGACACGACAGCCGCCGTCGGCCATCAGGGTGACGGCAATCGAGGTCGCGAAGCCCGCCATTGCCTCGTCGACGGCGTTGTCGACGACCTCCCAGATGAGGTGATGGAGCCCGGCCAGACCGGTGGATCCGATGTACATGCCCGGCCGCTTGCGGACCGGGTCGAGGCCCTCGAGAACCTGGATGTCCTTGGCCCCGTAATCAGCGGTCGGCTGCTTGGCGGGTTGCTTGGCGTTCGAAGCCACTCGTACCTCGTCTTGGTCTCATGGAACGAGCCCAAAAATGGGCTCTGACCTGCGGTTGCGTCGTCGACACCTGAGCTGGGCCCCTGCCGGCGCAACCGTCGTCGTAATGCCCCAAATCCTACCCGCGAGGCACCTCGAAAAGGTGCCTTCGCGCCCCGCTCGCGAGGCCGTCGAGTCGCTGGTCGACGGTGACGTCGTCAGCGACGCGTCGACCCGCCGCGGGCCTCGCCGCGGCGGCCGGATACCCGTATCTCGAGGCGCTCCACGGTGACGCCGGCAACGGCCGCCAGACGCTCGCACACCGTGCGCTCAAGGAACCGAACCTGGGTCGCCCACGTCGGGTCGGCGACCGAGACGACAAGCGTGGTGCCGTCGAGCGACACGGGCTGGACGTGCTCGGCCACGTGCGCGCCGACGGCCTCGTTCCAACGCCCGAATACCCCGCCGATCGCCGCCACCTTCGTGGGCGTCCGACGGTCTTCGTCGCGCATCGACCGCATCACCTCCTGCAGGCTGTCGCCGAGGTGGATCGGCTCGTCGGCGCGTCCAGCGGTCATGTGCTCACCATGCCACGTTCGATGCGCACTGTCGCGTCGGGGTGGGCGGCATCCGGCAGGGGGCCCGCCGTGGTGAGCACCACCTGGCCCGCCGGCAGGTGGCTGAGCAGGGCCGTGCAGCGGCCGGGGTCGAGCTCGCTGAGGACGTCGTCGAGCACCAGCACCGGGGCGCTGCCCACCCGCTCGGCCACGAGACGGTGCGTGCCGAGCCGCATCGCCAGGGCGAGCGTGCGCTGCTCGCCCTGCGACGCATGTGTGCGGGCTGGCAGGCCGTTGACGAACAGTTCGACGTCGTCGCGGTGCGGACCCACCGTGCTGACCCCCCGCCGCACGTCGTCACGGCGCGCGGCGCGCAGCGCCTCGGCAAGTCCTCCCGCCCGCCAGTCGGGCTCGTACCGGAGATCGATCGGCGTCGTCTGGCCAGCGAGTTGCTCGTAGGCCTCGTGCACCATCGGCGCGGCTCGCTCGACAAGGGCGGCGCGGGCGCGGCCCAGTTGATCGCCCGCCTCGGCGAACCTGGCGTCCCACACGTCGAGGGTCAGCTCGGCGTCGGCGTCGAGCCGGCCGTTCACCTGCTTCAGCAGGGTGTTGCGCTGCTTGAGCACGCGATCGAGATCGAGCCGCATGGCGTCGTACTTCACGTGCAGCGCCACGAGGGTGTCGTCGAGGAAGCGCCGTCGCTCTGCCGGCCCGCCCTTCACCAGCTCGAGGTCGTCAGGAGAGAACACCGTCACGCGCACGGTGCCGAGCAGGTCGCGGGTACGCGTGAGTCGCTGGCGGTTGACCTGGGCTCGGGTGCGGCCGTGCCGGCTGAGCTCGAGTTCGACGAGCGACTCGCGGCCGTCGTCATCGCGCACGTGCGCACGCAATACGGCCGTGTCGATGCCAACGCGGATGAGGGCCTCGGTGGGCGCCCCGCGGAAACTGTCGAGCGTGGCGAGCAGGGCGAGTGCCTCGACGAGATTCGTCTTGCCCTGGCCGTTGCGGCCCACCACCGCGGTGATGCCCGGATCGAACGTGAACGACGCCTCGCCGTAGTTGCGGAAGTCGACCAGCTCGAGCCGGGTGACGATCACTTGCTCTCGGGCACCCGCACCGGCATCAGCAGGTAGAGGTAGTCGCTCAGCGTGCCGTCAGGCGTCGCGCCGCGCAGCACCGCCGGACTCTGCGAGTCCTTCGTGCTCAGCACCACCAACTGGCCGGCGCAGGCATCGACGCCGTCCATCAGGAATTCGGGGTTGAAGGCCACGATCATCTCGGTGCCCTCGTAGCGGGCATCGATCTCCTCGGTCGCCGCGCCGATGTCCTGGGTGATGGCGGTGAGCCGCACCGTGTCGCCGCCGAGCGCGAGCCTGACCGGCGTCGACGGCTCCTTCGCGAGCAACTTCACTCGCCGCAGGGCCTCGATCAGCGCCTCGCGCTCGACCGTCAGCGCATTCGACTGGTTCTGCGGGACGAGCCGGCGGTAGTCGGGGTACTCGCCCGAGATGAGGCGCGTCGTGAGGCGCACGTTGCCGGCCTCGAACGATGCGTCGTTCTCGCCGAGTTGCATGGTGACCGAGTCGCCGCTGTTGACGATGCGCTGCACCTCGGCCAGCGCTCGTCCCGGCACGAGCACCCGCTGGCCCTCGATCAGCACGTTCTGGCCGGCGAGGTCGCAGACGGCGAGTCGGTACGAGTCGGTGGCGACCATGCGCAGGCCATCGCCCTCGGCGGTCATCATCACGCCGGTGAGCACGGGGCGCTGCTCGTCCTTGCTGGCGGCGCGCACCACCTGGCGAAGTGCCTCGCCGAACTCGGTCGACGGCAGCGTCACCGAGCCCCCTGATCCGCCACCGACCTTCGGGTAGTCGTCGAGGCTCAGCGGCCTGACGGTGAAGTTCGAGCGGCCGTTGCTGATGACCACCTCGTCGGCTGTTGCGTGCACCTCGACCTTGCCCGACGACAGTGACCTGACGATGTCGGCGGTGAGTCGAGCCGGCACGACCGTGCCGCCGTCGGCATCGCTGCCTACCTCGATCGACGACTGGATCGTGAGATCGAGGTCGGATCCGGTGATGGTAAGCCGCTCGCCAACAACCTGCAGTCGCAGGCCGGTGAGCACGGGCAGTGCCGCGCTGCGACCGGTTGCTGCTCGACTTGCCGTCGAGAGAGCTTCGGCGAGCGCTTCTCGTTCGCAACGGAACTTCACAGGGTTCCCCTTCTCAACATGAGGTGATGTATCGAACTGATAGCGGTAATAGGTGCTGTGGACTGTGCACAACCACCGTTCGCGCCAGCGTAGGTGCCGATTTGCTGTCCACACCGGTTTCCACTCGCGCGCACAGACGGGAAATGACCGTGATGTGATTCGGTGGAGAACTCGCGGCGCGTCCAGAGGCCAGGGTGCCGAGTCCACATGTCGTCCACCGCGCGGGCGTTCGACTGGTCGAGCATGACCGAACGGCACTGGGCGCTGCCGGTGTGCGTGGAGGTGCGCACGGTCAGGCCTTCCGCAGTCGCTGGACGAGTTCGGTGACCTGGTCGTACACCTGCCGGCGCTCGCTCATCAGGCGCTGGATCTTGTCGACGGCGTGGATGACCGTGGTGTGGTCGCGACCGCCGAAGAGGCGGGCGATAGCTGGGTACGACAGGTCGGTGAGCTCGCGGAAGACGTACATCGCCGTCTGGCGGGCGGTGACCAGCGGTCGCTGCCGGCTCTTGCCGCGCAGCGCCTCGACGCTGAAGCCGAGGATGATGGCGATCTCGTTGAGCAGTTCGTCGGCCGAGCGGGGCTTGACCACCGAGTCGCTGAGCAGGTCGCCCAGCAGTTGCTCGGCGAGATGCACGCTGGGAGGGACGCTGTTGAGACTTGCGTAGGCGGTGACCCGGATGAGGGCCCCCTCGAGCTCACGAATGTTACTGGTGATACGGGAAGCGATGAACTCGAGCACGTCGGGCGGCACGGGACTGCGGTCGCGTTCGGCCTTGTTGCGCAGGATGGCGAGACGGGTCTCGAGGTCCGGCGGCTGGATATCGGTGATGAGCCCCCACTTGAAGCGGCCCCGGAGCCGCTCCTCGAGCGTGGGAATGGCATCGGGCATTCGGTCGGACGAGATGACGACCTGCTTGTTCGCCCCGTGGAGCGAGTTGAACGTGTGGAAGAACTCCTCCTGGAGTCCCTCCTTGCCCTCCATGAACTGGATGTCGTCGATGAGCAGCACGTCGATGTCGCGGTACCGGCGCTTGAAGTTGGCGGTGGTGTTGGTTCGGATGGCGTCGACGTACTCGTTGAGGAAGGTCTCGGTGCTGACGTACCGGACGATGTCGTGCTGGTAGTGGCTCTGGACGTAATGCCCGATGGCGTGCAGCAGGTGGGTCTTGCCGAGTCCGGCCGACCCGTAGATGAACAGCGGGTTGTAGCTGCGCCCCGGGGTCTCCCCCACCCGCAGGGCGGCTGCCAGGGCGAACTGGTTGCTGGCACCCTTCACGAAGGTCTCGAACGTGTAGCGCGGGTTCAGGCCGCCCGTCTCGACCGGCGGCTCGGGCGTGGCGACCGCCGTGCCGTTGCCGTGGGAGTCGCGCTGGGTGTCGGCCGTCCAGTCGGTGGCCGGCTCTGGATCGGCGAGCTGCACCTCGATGGTGAACTGCAGGGTGCCGGCGCCAATCTCGTCGAGGGCGTCGCGCACGAGCGGGAGATACCTCGACAGGATCCGGTCGCGGGCGTGCGCACTGGGTGCGCTGACACGTAGGACCGAGGCGTCGCTGTCGAGCGGGACGACGTCCTGGAACGTGGAGAACCACACGGCCTCGGACACCTGGGCGCGAAGGAGTTGGGCGACAGCTGTCCACAGCTGTTCGTGGTCGCTCACCTGCACCTCCGTCCGTTTCGTCGTCGCGTGTCCACATCCTTTTCCACACGATGTGGACAAGGGAGAGACTGAGAGCGGAGGACGCTAGCAGGTCGTTGCAGGGCCTCCGAACGGCGGTGCCGCCAGCTCGGCGAGGGGCGGGTTCGCCGTGCGCGGCACGCCGTCGCCGGGCCTCGGTTGCCGCTGCAGATGGCGTACCGTAGCCTTGGCATGTTCCACGTGCCGGCTTGCGGAGCGTGGTCCACCGGATTCCATTGTCACAACCGGCCGGAATTCCCGCCCGGTGCCCGAGGAGGGCCTTGTGAAGCGCACTTTTCAGCCCAACAACCGCCGCCGCGCCAAGAAGCACGGCTTTCGCGCCCGCATGAGCACCCGGGCCGGCCGGGCCGTCCTGAAGGCCCGCCGCGCCAAGGGCCGCCACCGTCTGTCGGCTTGATCTGGCGCATCCGGGAGCGGAGCGCCTTCGGGCGCCTGGCCGCCAACGGCCGCCGCGCCCGGGCCGGAGCACTGTGGTGCACCGCCCTCATCGATCCGCCGGGGACCTCGTCGCCCCCACGCGTCGCCTTCTCGGTCGGGCGCGCCGTGGGTTCGGCCGTGGTGCGCAACCGGGTTCGCCGCCGCCTGCGGGCGGCCGTGCAGTCGGTATCCGGGGCTGGTCGGATGCCGGCCGGGGACTATCTCATCGGCGCCCGTCCAGAGGCCGCCACCCAGACGTTTGCCGAGCTGCACGCCGACCTGGCGAGGGTGATCGAGCGGGCGGCAACCCCATGACCGCTGCCGGGCACGATGCTGGGCACGATGCTGGGCACGCCGCCGCTACGGGGCAGTCGTGGGCTGTGCGCAGCGTCCGCTGGTACCAGCAGGCCGCCGCCGGTCGCCCGAGCCCGTGCCGGTTCACGCCCACGTGCAGCACGTATGCCGTGGAGGCACTCGAGCATCACGGCACGGTGCGTGGTTTGATACTCACGCTCCGTCGACTTCTTCGCTGTCGTCCCTTTGGCCCGTCGGGCTGGGATCCGGTGCCCCTGCCCGGAGAATCCCCGTCCCGTCGCCGTCTGCTTCGGAAGGATCACCCATGAGCGCTCCCGTCCTGTCGTCGATCGTGTCGATCGGCTTCTTCGAGCCGCCGGCCGCCCTGCTGGCCTGGTTCTACAGCATCACCCACAGCTACGTGGCGGCCATCTCGCTGATCGCCCTCGTGGTGATGCTGGTGACCGCACCGCTGGTGCTGAAGAGCACCAAGGGCATGCTCGAGATGCAGCGCCTGCAGCCCGAGCTGCGCGCCCTGCAGCAGCAGCACCGCGGCGACCGCCAGAAGCTGAACGAAGAGATGATGAAGCTGTACCAGGAGCACCGGGTCAACCCGCTGGCCTCCTGCCTGCCGCTGCTGCTGCAGATGCCGGTGTTCATCATCATGTTCCAGGTGCTGCACGGCCTCAGCGAGAAGAACGCTGCCGGCAACCCGGCACCGAAGTTCATCTCCGAGTCGTCGGAACTGTACGCGGCCCTCATCGCCGGGCAGGGCGAGATGCGCTCGTGGGGGCTCGATCTGGCCGTGACCCCGTGGCAGATGTTCTCGCGGTCGTTCGGCACCGGCCTGGTGTACGGCCTGCTCGTGGCGGCACTGGGCTTCCTGTACTGGATCCAGCAGCGCATGGTGGCCAGCAGGGCCACCGTGTCGCCGCAGATGTCGGCGGCCCAGCAGAAGATCTTCCAGTACCTGCCGGTGGTCTTCGCCGTGTTCCTGGTCTTCTACCTCACCGGCCTGGTCGTGTACTACATGGCGCAGGCGGTGATCCGGATCGGCCTGAACTGGTATATCACGCACCGCTTCTACAAGGGCGATGAGTCGCTCGGCCGTCAGGCGCAGGCCGCCGGCCAGCGGGCGCGAGAGATGGCCGCCAAGGACGGCAGTGGCGGCATGTTTGCCCAGCTGAAGCGCGATGCGGCCGATGCGGCCACGCCCGCGAAAGGCCCTACCACCAGCAAGCGGGTCACCCCGCCCAAGAACGCCCCCACTGCGGGCCGAGGCCCCACCAAGGCGCGCCCTGCATCGACCGGCAAGGCCGGCCGGCGGAAGCGCTGAGCGAGGAACGCGACGACCATGGATTGGACGTGTCATGGAATGGATTGAGACGACGGGACGTACCGTCGACGAGGCGAAGGAGGCGGCCCTCGATCGCCTCGGCGTGGCGCCCGAAGATGCCGAGTTCGAGGTCCTCGAGGAGCCCAAGTCCGGCCTGTTCGGCCGGACGCGTGGCGAGGCTCGGGTACGGGCACGAGTCCGGCCCGCCCTGGCCCGCCAGAAACTCGATCGTCGCCGGCGGGGCAGTTCGAGCGGTCGGGGCGACGGGGATGCCACCGCACCCGCATCGGCGGCGAGACCGTCAGGCCCGGCCCAGAAGCCGGCCCAGAAGCCGGCCAAGACGTCTGGTCGGTCATCGACGCCGCGCCCAGCGCGCGAAGATGCGTCACCGGCCGGTACCGTCTCATCGGAATCAACCGCAGCGCCCAGGGGTGCTGCTGCACAGGGAGAGCATGTCGTGGATGCACAGCAGGTGGGCGAGGAAGCACGTCGGTTCATGGTCGGCCTCCTCGACGCGTTCGGCGCTGAAGGCGCTGTCGACGTGGTCCGCGACGGTGACGATCTCGAGGTGCGCGTGGTCGGTGACAATCTCGGACTGCTCGTCGGGCCCCGTGGCACCACGCTGCAGGCGGTGCAGGACCTCGCCCGCGTGGCGGCACAGCGCCGTCTCGGCGACCACGACACCCGGTTGCGCGTCGACGTCGGCGGCTATCGCGAGCGTCGGCGTGAGGCACTGGGCCGTTTCGCCGTGCAGATGGCCGATGAGGTGAGGGCGTCGGGTGTGGCCCGCGTGCTCGAGCCGATGTCCTCGGCCGACCGGAAGATCATTCACGACACCCTGTCGGGGGTCGAAGGGATCGAGACCCGGTCGGAGGGCGACGACCCGCAGCGCCGTGTCGTCATCGAGCCCGCCAGCGGTGCCAGCGCCTGACGTGCTGCACGAGGTGCTGAGCGGCCTGCGCGAACGCGGGTCGATCGGTACCACCTCGGTCGACGAGGCCGTGGCGCATGCCGAACGCTTCGTCGCCCTTCTGCCCGACACCCCCCTGTCGCTGGCTGATCTCGGCTCCGGTGGAGGCCTTCCCGGCTTGGTGATCGCCGTCCGCCGTCCCGCCGCACGGGTTGTGCTCGTCGAGCGGCGGCTCACCCGGGCTGATCAGCTCCGCCGGGCTGTTGGTGCACTGTCGCTCGGCGAGCGCGTCGAGGTGCACGCCGGCGACGTCCGTGCCGTGGCCGAGGCTCGCCCCCGCTCATTCGATGTCGTGACAGCCCGCAGTTTCGGGCCGCCGGCAGTGACGGCCCGGTGGGGAGCGGCGCTGCTGATCGCCGGCGGTGTGCTGCTGGTGAGCGAACCGCCTGAGGCAGGCGACGGACGCTGGACGACAAGCGTGCTCGACTCGGTCGGTCTCGTGGATGAGGGCGCAACGGCCGGCATCCGATCGCTGCGCTGCCGCTGACCGACCGCCGCTCCGTGTCCATCGCCGACCGGCGGCGCTCGGCGATGTTCCACGTGGAACCAGCGCGAGGAGTCGTCGATCGACTGCAACGTTGCTGCCGACTGATCGGACAGACCCGTCCGGTGTTCCACGTGGAACCACCGGTGGCCAGCCCTGATTATGTGCTGGCGATGTTCCGCGTGGAACCACGGGGCCTGCCCCGATGCCGCCCTGGAAATGTTCCACGTGGAACCGACCCGGGAGAGAATGCCGCCCGACCGCGCCCGAGTGCGGTAGCCTTCCGGAGGTTTCCCCCCATCCGGCACCCTCACGCTGTGGAGTCTGGCGCAATGAGCGAACATCCCGCCGCACTCCGATCGCTCCCCCGAGTGATCGCGATTGCCAATCAGAAAGGCGGCGTCGGCAAGACGACGACCACCGTCAATCTCGGTGCCTGTCTCGCCGAACTCGGCTTTCGGACGCTGATCGTCGATCTCGACCCACAGGGCAATGCCTCCACGGGGCTGGGAATCGAGAACCGCGGCCTCGACACCTCCATGTACCAGGTGCTGATGGACGATGCCTCGCTCGAGAACTGCATCGAACCGTCGGCGGTGAAGAATCTGTTCGTGGCACCCGCCAGCCTCGATCTGGCCGGTGCCGAGATCGAACTCGTGCCGGCCTTTGGCCGAGAGCATCGCCTGCGCAAGGCCATCGACGCCGTGCTGAACGACTTCGACTACGTCCTGATCGACTGTCCGCCGTCGCTCGGCCTGTTGACGGTGAACGGCCTGACGGCAGCCCAGGAGGTGCTGGTCCCCATCCAGTGCGAGTACTACGCCCTCGAGGGCCTTGGCCAGTTGCTGCGCAACGTCGACCTGGTGAAGAAGAACCTCAATCCGGCGCTCGAGGTGAGCACGATCGTGTGCGTGATGTACGACCAGCGAACAAAGCTCGCCGACCAGGTGGTGGCCGAGGTGCGCGAGCACTTTGGGGACAAGGTGTGCAAGACGATCGTGCCGCGCAACGTCCGCCTGTCGGAAGCACCGTCGTACGGCCAGCCGATCATCGTGTTTGATTCCGGCTCTCGTGGTGCGACGGCGTATCGCAACGTCGCCAAGGAGGTGAGCGGTGGCTCGGCCAAGCGGACTCGGTAAGGGACTCTCGGCGCTGATCCCGGCCGCCGGTCAGACGGCGGGGGAGGGCGGTACGCCGGGGGGGCCGCGGTTGATGGAGATCCCCGTCACCGACATCGTGCCGAACCCGAACCAGCCGCGCGTGCACTTTCCCGAGGAAGCACTCGCCGATCTGGCAGCGTCGATCAAGGAGATCGGTGTACTGCAGCCGATCCTCGTCCGCGACAAGGGACGCGGCGAATACGAGTTGATCGCCGGCGAGCGCCGCTGGCGGGCGGCGCGCCGCGCTGG
>JBJTRF010000197.1:0-25491 GCA_046076025.1 Ilumatobacteraceae bacterium | reverse complement strand
GGGAATCTGGCAGTCGCGCGGCGCCGGCCTGTACCGCAGCGACGACGATGGCCGAACGTGGGAACTACTCACAACACCCGGCATGAACACCTACGTCGCTGCCTTTGCCATCGATCCAAGTTCGAGCGACACCCTCTACATGGGCACATCGTCCGCGCCGCAGACCGATGGCTCGACACCCGTCGCATACGTGGAGGACGGACTGCTGTACCGAAGCGATGACGGTGGTCGCACGTGGAGCGAACTGCCTACCGGATGGGGCGCGCGCACGGTTGGAGCAGTGGTGTTGGTCGATCCTCTTGATCGCAACGCGCTGCTGCTCGGGGTGTTCCAGTATCGCGATGGTGCGGCCGGTGGAGCCCCGACTGGCACCGATCTCGGTCCTGGCTGGTACCGGTCAACGGACGGGGGACGCAACTGGGTACCCCACGGCAGCGGGGAGGGTGCACGACTCCCTGTCTCGTACCGGGTCGCCGTATCGCCCGATGGCTCGGTGATCTTCAACTCGTACGATGAGCTGTCGGTGTCGCGCGACGGTGGAATGACGTGGGACACGGTGTCACCGTTACGGTGGGTTCCGACGTTCGATCCCGTGAAGGGCAAGGACCGCCTCTACGCGATTCTCTCGGCTGAGCTGGCTGGCACCGATCTCGACCAGTTCACGGTGAGTACCGACCTCGGCCGAACGTGGACAACGCTCGGTGCGCTGCCACCGGAGATTCGGATCAACGAGTTCAACGAGGGCCCCCTCTACCGCCGAGCAACGCCGTCAAACATCGTCATTGACCCAACCGACCCATTGGTGATCTACGTCAGCGGTGCCGGAGGCACGATCGCTCGATCGGCCGACGGAGGAGCGACCTGGGAATTGCTCGCCACGTGGGAGTCGTTCACCCCGTCGACGGTGCAGATTCGCTAACGGCGCCTTCACCCGGCTCATCGCACTACCAGATCCGGTCGGCGATCCGTCGGCTGCGGGATCTGGCAGACGGGTAGGGAGGTCTTCGTCTCGAGTCACGCCCATTGAACCCGCGTGCGTTGGAGACAACGTCTGAAGTCGACGGTGCATCTGCCGCCGAGTGGATGGGAGGGGGAGCCGATGGACGCCGATACGACGAGCGGCACTAGCCGGAGCGCAGCAGCAAGCACGAGCGACGACTCGGATGACAGCCCGACCGTTCACCTGTGGAACCCGATCGTCGGCGTCAAGCTGCTTGCCACCATCAACGGCGGTAGCGAGGTCAGCGTGCACGTTCCTGCCTCGCTCGTGTCGGGCATCGCTGCCGAATGCGGGGTTGGCGATGCAGCGATGCTGCTCGAGTTACTCGTGAGAGCAGCGCTGCCGCATCTCGACACTGCGTGCGACTGCCCTGACCTGTTCGATGATCTCGCTCTCGTCGTCGAGCCGCTCGGCTGGCATGGCGCCCAGCGGCTCGAGGTCACCATGCACGCGAATCTCGACCCAGCGGTGAGCGTCATCCGAATCACCACCGGCACCGAGCTCGTCCCCATCGAGCTCCCGACATTTCCGACGATCAGGAACGTGCCGGGATGGTCGAGCAAGCGCGAGGACCTCTGGGAACCGCACCGCTTCGTCGACGACATTCCGATGGTGGTGTCGGCGCGGGCCGGCGGGCGCCCTGGCTGGGGCGTGACGCGGGGTGTCGACCTTCGCGGCGTCCTACGGGGACTCGATCGCTTCAAGACGGAGAGCTTCTCTGGCTGGCCGCACATCGTGCTGGAGTCCTCGACCGACGTGGTGCGCCTCGCGGTCGAGTGGGACATACGTGGCCGGGACAGCGGGGAGTTGCTCATGCTGCACCTGCGCCCACTCGACGACGCCGACATGAGGGAGCACGAGGCGCCGGAGTTCACCGTTGCGATCGACTACGCCCCCGAGATCATCGTGCCATTCGAACGCGCCGATCGAATCCTCCGGAGAGAGAGTTCAGACCCGCTGCCAGTGGCACAGGCCGCTCAGCCAATGAGTGTCGATGCAGAACTCGACGAACTCGTCGAGATGTCCGAGGACGAGTAGCCGCAGCAGCGCGGCGTGATTTAGCCGGCCAGTTCTGTGCGGACGATGGCCGCCGCCTGTGCCATGGCTCGCAGTTTGGCCTTGGCGGTGTCGCGGGGCAGGTATTTCATGCCGCAGTCGGGTGAGACGGCGAGGTGCTCCGGCGCGCAGTACTCGAGTGCGGCGCGGATTCTGGCTGCGATCTCGTCGGGGGTCTCGACGGTTTCGCGGCCGAGATCGATGACGCCGAGCACGACCTTCTTCGGAGCGAGCCGGGCAACAGTGGAGGCAGGCAGATTCGGCTGCGCAGTCTCGATCGCCACCCAGTCGACGGCGGCGTCCTTGAGCGGGTCGAGGAACGGGTAACCGGTGGTCTTGTTCGACACGTAGGCGGCGTAGCCGTAGCAGGTGTGGAGGCACGTGGTGGCCGAGATGCCGGCGGTGGCAACCTCGATTGCATCGAGCGCGAATGCGGCAGCGGCCTCGGGATTCGCCTGCAGGTACGGCTCGTCGAGTTGCAGCACGTCGATGCCGGCCTCTTGCAGGTCGCGGAGTTCCTCGTTGACGGCGGCGGCATAGGCCAGTGCGAGGGCACGCTGGTCGGCGTAATGGCGGTTCTCGGCGAGCTGGCTGAGCGTGAACGGGCCGGGAACCGTCACCTTGGTGCGCCGCGATGTGCGGGCGCGGAGGAAGGTGGCGGCGTCGAGTTCGATGGGGTGCTCGCGGTGGATCTCGCCCGTCACCAGCGGCACCTCGGCGGTGCCACCCCGGCGGTTCACGCCGGTGCCGACGACATCCTTGGCAACGCCGCCGAGCGAGGTGGCGAAGTGGTTGAAGTACGACTCGCGGCCCACCTCGCCGTCGGTGATGATGTCGACGCCCGCGTCCTCCTGGTCGGCGATCGCCACCAGCGTGGCTGCCTCGATTGCCTCGTCGAGCATCTCTGGTGCCACTCGCCACAGCTGGCTGTTGCGCACCCGGGGCACGCCGTCGCCGAGCAGGCGATCGCGGTCGACCAGCCACTTCGGCTGCGGATAGCTGCCCATCACCGTGGTGTCGATCATGTCCCACTCCCCGTGCTCGTTGGCCGAACCGTAGTGTGCCTGCACGCCGGCCGTTGCCGGCTCGATTGGTCGCACGCACCGCAGTTCGCCATGGACGTCGGCTAGAACAGTCGAGTCCGCAATGCAGCAGCCGTGATGGGGTACGCGATGCCGAAACCGACTGTGGTGATCGCCGGTCTCGGCGACACCGGCATCCTCGTGGCGACGCGGCTCGCCCGTTCGTGCCGGGTAGTCGCCGTGACGACATGCCCAGCCCTCGTGAGCGGTCAGGAACTGGGTGTTCGACTGGCGGATCCGCCGACGTGGCGTCGGTACTACTTCGTGCCGCTCGAGCGGTTCCGCCGGCTTGCCCAGGTGGACGTGCGTCACGGCCGCATCGTCGTGGCAGACCTCGACGCATCGACGGTGTGCATCGAGTCGGTCGATGGCTCGACCTGCGAGGTGGGCTACTCGGCACTGGTGATCGCCACGGGCGTGTCGAATGGCTTCTGGCGCGATGACCGAGTTGAGAGCGCGAATGCGTGCGCGGCGCGGATGCAGGACGATGCGCAGCGGCTCGCCGACGCCCGGGTGATCGCCGTGGTGGGCGGTGGCGCCACCGGCGTAGGCGTGGCCGACAACCTGGCGCGCCGTGCCGACGCCGAAGTGCACCTGTTCGTGTCGGGCGACCGACCGCTGCCCGGCCATCACCCGTCGGCGCAGCAATGGATCACGCGCATGCTGGGACGGCACGGCGTGACGCTGCACACCGGGTATCGGGCTGCGCTGCCCGGCGGGTCGGCGCCAGACCGGATCACCGCCGGGCCGATCGAGTGGTCGAGCGGGCAACCGCCGTTCGAGGCCGATGCCGTGGTGTGGGCGGTGGGCGCGGTCCGCCCGCATTCGGCCTTCCTGCCAGCCGAGGCGCTCGACGATGCCGACTTCGTTCGCGTCGATCGGCACCTGCAGGTTCCACGGCATCCGAATGTGTTTGCCCTCGGTGATGTCGCGGCATCGGATCCCCTCCGTAGCTCGGCGCGTAACTGGGGGCACCGCGTGGTGGTGGCAAACGTCCGCTCGGTTCTCCGAGGTCGACGTGCTCGCAGGGTGTTTAGGGCGCCGTCGCATCGATGGGGATCGGTGCTCGGCCTACAGCGCGAGGGCCTCACGGTGGTGTCGCCGAAGGGTCGTCGGTTCCGGGTGCCGCGCCGCATTGCCGAGCCGCTGCTGTACCGGTTCGTCGTCGGGCTCATCCTCTACCGGGGGCTTCGGCGAGCGGATCCGGCTGCGGACGAACGCTGAGCAGTCTGTGTGCCGAACCGCTCGCGCCGATACGGTGCGAGACCTCGCAGAGGAGGGGCCGTGAAGCCGAAGAACATGATCTGCCTGTGGTTCAACCGCGATGCCCTCGATGCCGCAGAGTTCTATGCGGCCACGTTTCCCGACAGTTCCGTCGACCGGGTGATGAGGGCGCCGAGCGACTTTCCCGACGGCAAGGAAGGCGACGTACCGACCGTCGAATTCACGGTGGCGGGCATCCCCTGCCTCGGCCTCAACGGCGGCCCGGCCTTCAGCCAGTCGGAGGCGTTCTCCTTCCAGATCGCCACCGACGACCAGTCAGAGACCGACCGGCTGTGGAACGCGATCGTCGGCAACGGCGGGGCCGAGAGCGCATGCGGCTGGTGCAAGGACCGCTGGGGCCTGTCGTGGCAGATCACTCCACGTGCCCTCTCCGACGGCATGGCCGACCCCGACCCGGCCGCTGCCAAGCGCGTATTCGAGGCGATGATGACGATGGGCAAGATCGACGTCGCGGCCATCGAGAAAGCCCGACGCGGCGACTGAGATTGACACTGGCGGCTCGAGCGCGCACCGCAGCGAGCTGACCGTCGGTGAATCAGGTCAGGCCCGGTACATCACCATGGCCTGCGCCGTGGCGAGGTATTCCTCGAGCCGGGTGATGCGGCCTTCATCAACCCAGAAGCGAATCATCGCCGGCATGCGCAGTGGTCCGCCGGCCGCCTGACCGGTGAGCACGTGCTGCTGCACGAAGCCTCCCGGCGCGAGGAACCGGCGGATCTCGGTATAGCGAATGTCAGTGAGCCGAGCGTGAAGGTCGGTGAGCGACCGGAGGTTCTCCTCCACTGTCTGGCTGCGCTGGTCGAAGTTGTGCCAGAGCTCGGCGTGCGGCGCATAGACAGCGCGCATGGTGTCGAGGTCGGCGCTCACGATTGCAGCGAGCAGCCGATCGGCGAGATCATGCATCTGCTGTTCGTCCAGCTCGCCCACGAGCCGACTGTATCCCTCTGTTGCAGCGGCCTGGAGACGCCTCGGGTCCGGCGAGAAGTAGCCTTCACGCGGTGGCAGCACCGAACTCGCCTGCGCATCCCCTGGTGCTCGTCGTCCTCGACGGTGTCGGGCTGCGGCCGGATGCGCCCGACAACGCAGTGACGCTGGCCGCCGCGCCATTCCTGCGCGAGGTGCTCGATCCGGCGTCTGGCCGGCCTGCCGTGCGGCTCAGTATCGCGGCGCACGGCACGGCAGTTGGCCTGGCCAGCGATGCCGACATGGGGAACTCTGAGGTCGGCCACAACATCATGGGCGCCGGCCGCGTGTTCCCGCAGGGCGCGAAGCAGGTGGAAGACGCGTTGCAGAGCGGTGCCATCTGGGGCGATGCATGGCGCTCGGTGGTCGACCGCGGCCGGTCGGGCCATGCCGTGCACTTCCTCGGCCTGCTGTCCGACGGCAACGTGCACTCGCATGTCGACCACCTGCAAGCCATGCTGGAGCGTGCCGCTGCGGACGGCGCACGCGACCTCGTCATGCACGTGCTCTTCGACGGGCGCGACGTGCGCGACGGGACCGCAGAGCACTACGTCGAGGAGCTCGAGCGCACGCTCGGCGGGCTGAACAGTCGATACGGCTCTACGGCGCGGATCGGCTCGGGCGGCGGACGGATGTCGACGACGATGGATCGCTACGACGCCGACTGGCCGATGGTGCAGCGCGGCTACGAGGCCCACGTGCGTGGGGCGGCCCGACCGTTCACGAGCGCAGCAGCTGCGCTTGCTGCGTTCCGAGCGGAGCAGCCGGGGATCAGCGACCAGTACCTGCCCAGCTTCTCGATCGTCGACGGCGGCGGCGATGCGGTCGGTGCCATGCACGACGGCGATGCGGTGGTGATCTTCAACTTCCGCGGCGACCGGGTGATCGAGATCTACCGGGCACTCACCGAGGTCGAGTTCACCGAGTTCGAGCGGCCGCCGCTGCCCTCATGCCTGCTGGTGGCCGGCATGACGCTGTACGACGGCGACCGCGGCATCCCGGCCCAGTTCCTCGTCGTGCCATCGCGGGTTGATCGGACGGTGTCGGAGATGATCGCTGCGGCTGGACTGCAGCAGGCGGCGGTGGCCGAGACACAGAAGTTCGGGCACATCACCTACTTCTGGAACGGCAATCGCTCTGGCAAGTTCGACGAGGCGCGCGAGACATATGTCGAGATTCCATCCGACCGGGTGCCGTTCGAGCAGGCGCCGTCGATGAAGTCGGCCGAGACCGCCGATGCGCTGATTGCGCTGATGCACGAGGGCCGGTATCACTTCCTGCGAGCCAACTTTGCCGCGGGCGACATGGTGGGCCACACCGGTGACATCCCTGCCTCGGTGGCAGCCGTCGAGGCGATCGACACTGCGCTGGCCCGTATCGACAGCGAGGTGCGGGCGCGTGGCGGCACCCTGGTGATCACGGCCGATCACGGGAACTGCGAGATGCTGGTGATGCGCGATTCGCGGGGACATGTCGTCGTCGACGATCGCGGGGTGCCGGTGCCGCTGAAGTCGCACACGCTCTCGCCGGTGCCGCTGATCGTGCTCGAGTACTCGGGACGTCGCATCGCGGCATCGACGCGCGACGGCCTCGGCCTTGCCAACCTCGGCGCGTCGCTGCTGGACCTGCTGGGCGTGGTGGCACCCGCCGACTACGCGCCGCCGGCATTCGTTGCGGCCGGCTAGTCCGGGCTCCCGTCGCTGCGCAGCGGCGCCGCCGACCTCGCGACTCGCCATGCCAGCCAGATGAACAGGAACTGGAACGGCAGCCGGCCATACGAGATGAGTTGCTCGCTTGCGGGCCGGTCGCGCCAGTCCCATGCCATGTAGAGGTTGGCGGGGTACACGGCCACGAACAGCGCCACTGCGGCGAGGCCTCCGATGCGTCGCCACTGGGGCACGAGCAGCAGCGCGGCGATGATCACCTCGGCGATGCCGCTGACAATCGTCCAGAACCGCTCGTTCGGCGGCAGCCACGGCGGCACGATGGCATCGAAGAAGTCGGGATTGACGAAGTGGGCAATGCCGGCAAAGCCGACGAACCCCCCGAGCGCCAGGGCCACTGCAGTGTCGAGACGCGGTCGAGACGCAACGGTGCTCATCGGCTGATCCCGTGACGCGACATGAGGTGAGCGTATTGGCCGCCGGTCGCCCAGCGCGCCGGCTTTCGAGGCCGGCTGTCGATGCGGATCATGCGCAGCGGACGCAGCGGCTGGCCCACGGGACGGCCTCGAGGCGCTCGTCGGCAATGGGCTGCTCGCACTTCTCGCAGGTGCCGTAGGTGCCGTCGTCGAGTCGCTGAAGTGCGACCTCGACGGCAGCGAGCTGCTGCACGAGCTGGTCGTGCACGGCGACATCGGCGAATCGCTCGATGGCGATGCTGGTGCCCTCGCCGACGCGCTTGCCGAACGAGATGCCGCCACTCGGCACGTCGGCACCCGAGCGGAGGGCCCTGATGCGCGCCGAGAGGTCGGCATGCACGGTCTCGAGTTCGCTGCGGATGTCCATGGCACCTCCCAGATGCGGCGACGAAGGGGAGACTGACGGTAGCGGCCTGCCGCCGGTGTCGGCGGCGAGCACACCGATTGAAGGGCCCGAGGTGGATTCGAGGTGCTGCGCCCGCAGAGCAGGCACACTGGGGTCTCGTGCCCAGCCTGATCGAAGCCCTGCCGCCGCCCGGCGCTGACCCCGCCGACGTCGCCGTGGCGTTCGGGCTGTGGGCCGACGAGTCGGGGCGGCCGCTGTACCCGCACCAGGAGGAGGCCCTGCTGGCACTGGCCGGTGGTGAGCACGTGGTGCTGGCCACGCCGACCGGTTCGGGCAAGAGCCTCGTGGCGATGGGCGGCATCGTGCTGGCACTGAACGCCGGCCGACGAGCCGTGTGGACTGCGCCCATCAAGGCACTGGTGGCGGAGAAGTTCTTCGAACTGGTCGGTCTCCTCGGTGCCGAGGCCGTGGGACTGGCCACCGGGGATGCGGCGATCAATGGCGATGCGCCGGTGCTGGTGTGCACCGCGGAGGTGCTGGCGAACCATGCGCTCGCCGAGGGCGCAGCGAGCCCCTTTGCGTTCGCCTGCCTCGACGAGTTCCATTACTACGCCGACCGCGACCGTGGCTGGGCGTGGCAGGTACCGCTGCTCGAGATGACGCGCTGCCAGTTCCTGCTGGCATCGGCGACGCTCGGCGACATGTCGGCGATCACCGCCGATCTCGAGCGGCGGTCGCAGCGGCCGGTCGCATCAGTGATGTCCGTCGATCGGCCGACACCGCTGTTCCACCAGTGGCGGCTCACCAGCGTGGCCGACAGCGTGGTCGATGCCGTGAAGGACGGCCTCGCGCCGATCTACCTAGTGCACTCGACCCAGGCGGCTGCGATCGAGCGTGCGCAGGCGCTGGTGAGCCTTGGCGTGTCGACGCGACCGCAGCGCGAGGCAATCGCCGAGCAACTGCGCGGCGAACGCGTGCGCAAGGGCTTCGGCACGACCCTCGACCGGCTGCTGCGGAATGGGGTCGGCGTGCACCACGCCGGCATGCTGCCCAGGTACCGGCGGTTGGTTGAGCGACTCGCTGGCGCCGGATTGCTGCCGGTGATCTGCGGCACCGACACGCTCGGTGTCGGCGTCAACATCCCGATTCGCACGGTGCTGATGACCTCGCTGACGAAGTTCGACGGCACCAAGGTGCGGTCGTTCACGGTTCGCGAGTTCCGGCAGTTGGCCGGGCGTGCGGGCCGGCCGGGCTTCGATCCCGACGGGCACGTGTGGGTGCAGGCGCCCGACCACGTGGTCGAGAATGCCAAGGCACTGTCGCGCGCCGGCGATGATCCGAAGGCACAGCGCAAGGCGGCGAAGTCGAAGCCACCGGACGGCTTCGTGCACTACGACGAGGCGACGATGCGGCGACTGGTGGAGGGCCAGCCCGAGCCGCTGACGTCGCGCTTCTCGATCACCGCCGACATGGTGGCCACCGTGCTGCGGCGGGCCGATGGGCCGACAGCGCTGCGGCACCTGCTGGACACCAATCACGAGCCGGCAGAGCGTCGTCGACAGCTGAAGCGCCGGGCGATTCGGCTGTACCGCAGCCTTGAGGCGGCGGGCGTTGCCGAACGCCTCCGTGGCACCGATGGGAAGTGCAGTGGGGTGCGGGTGGGTTCGCTGGTGGCCGATGGCGACGACCGTGCGGCGCTGCGTCTGTCGATGCCGCTCGCGCCGTTTGCCATCGAAGTGGTTGCCTCCTTCGACCACGACGAGCCCTCGTACGAGCTCGATGTCATCAGCGTGATCGAGTCGATCCTCGACGATCCTCGGCAGGTGCTGTACGCGCAGCAGAACGCGGCCAAGGCCGCAGCGGTGGCGCGGATGAAGGCCGAGGGCGTGCCGTACGAGGAGCGGATGGAGCGGCTCGAGTCGGTCTCGTGGCCGCAGCCCCTCCACGAGCTGCTGTCGGCCTGCATCGACACCTACCGCTCGCAGCACCCGTGGGTGGGCGAGGGGCCGTCGCCCAAGTCGATCGTGCGCGAGATGATCGAGTCGGGCGACACCTTCGACTCGTTCGTGCAGCGCTACCGGCTGGATCGCAGCGAGGGGCTCGTGCTTCGCTACCTCACCGATGCGTGGCGGGCACTTGACCGCTCGCTGCCGGACGACGCCTACACCGAGCGGCTCGAGGACATCATCGAGTGGCTCGGCACGCTGATCCGCGCCACCGACTCGACCCTGTTGGATGAGTGGACGATGCTCGCGGGACGTCCGCGGCACGACCATGGCGAGCAGGCGCCGCTCGATCCCTCCGTCGCTGGGCCGCCCGCATCCTGGCGCACGGTGGTGCGCAATGCGGCGTTCGGGTGGGTCGAGCTGCTGGCGCGCCGCGCTCACGGCGAGCTCGCGGCGCGTGCCGGGTGCGACGAGTCAGTGGTCGATGCCGCGATGCAGCCCTACTGGAACGAGCATGACTCGATCGGCATCGATGCGACGGCCCGATCGGCGGCGTACTTCACTCTCGTCGAAGAGCCGTCGACCTGGCGCATCGAGCAGACGTTGATGGACCCGGAGGACTCACGCGAGTGGTGCGTCGTCGCCACCGTCGACATCGACGAGGCCATCGTTGACGGTGCACCAGCGCTGCGGCTCGAGTCGATCACCTGCCGCGCCGGCTGAGGTGCGAGAACGATCAGGTGCTGTGCTGCTGCGGCAGCCAGTGCTGGCGTGCCTCGGCGTAGCGTTCGCGCAGGCCCGGGGTGGGCGTGCCCTCGACTCGGGTCACTGTGCCATCGAGGGGCCACTGCGGCAGCGAACCGGTGAGCGCCCATGCCGCCTGCCTCGCTGCACCGTCGGCGACGTACTCGCCGGGAGGCGGCACGGCGACCGGCACGCCGAACACCTGCGGGGCGATGTGCTGCACCGCCTGCGAGGCTGCCGCGCCGCCGACGAGCCGCACGGCCGAGATTGACGCGCCCTGTGCAGCGAGTGCATCGAGGGCATCGGCGAGGCCGCACAGCATGCCCTCCACCGCGGCGCGGGCAAGGTGGGCCGGCGTGGCGTTGTGCAGGGTGAGGCCGAGGATGCTGCCCGAGGCGTCGGGCAGGTTGGGCGTCCGCTCGCCGGCGAGATACGGCAGCACCACGAGTCCGTCGGCACCGGGTGGCGCCGACAGGGCGAGGCTGTCGAGGCCTGCGTGATCGACGCCCAGCAGCGCGCACGCTGCGTCGAGCACCCGTGCCGCATTGAGCGTGCAGACAAGTGGCAGAAATGCGCCGGTCGCGTCGGCGAAGCCGGCCACGGCGCCGGTGGTGTCGCGGGCGCAGACGGCACTGCGCGTGAATGCCGTGCCGGAGGTGCCGAGCGAGACAATCACGTCATCGCCCGCATCGACGCCGAGGGCTGCGGCAGCGTTGTCGCCCATCCCGGCACCGACGACGCGTTCGCCCCAGCGGACCGATCCCGATGGGCCGAGCACCCGTGGAAGGCGCACGTGATGGCCGACTTGATGACCGAGTGCTTGCTCGAGCAGGTCGCGTCGATAGTCGTTGCTGACGGGGTCGAAGTAGCCGGTGCCCGAGGCATCGGAGCGGTCGGTGATGATCCCGTCGAGGTCGTCCGGCCCGCCGCGGAGCCGCCACGTGAGCCAGTCGTGCGGCAGGCACACGGCAGCGATCCGGCGGGCGTTATCGGGCTCGCGCTCGGCGATCCAGCGCAGCTTGGCGATGGTGAAGGCGGCGACGGGTACTGAGCCGACGGCCGACACCCACGCCTCGGCACCGAGCTCGGCGACGAGGTCGGCGGCCTGCGGGGCGGACCGGGTGTCGTTCCACAGCAGCGCCGAACGCACCACGCTGCCCGACTCGTCGAGGCATACGGCACCGTGCTGCTGCCCGCCGATCGAGACGGCGGCGACGTCGTCGATGCCGCCGGCGCTGTGGATCGCCTGGTAGAGGGCGTGTTCCCAGTGCGCAGGCTCGACTTCGGTGCCATCGGGGTGCCGCGCGCTGCCGTGGCGCACGAGTGCCCCGGTCTCGAGATCGCGAACGACCACCTTGCACGACTGGGTCGACGTGTCGACCCCTGCCACGAGGGTCATGTCACCGCGCGCCCATGAGGTGCTCGACCGCCAACTGCTGCAGGCGGACGAAGCCGTATCCCTTCGAGCCCGCAGCGTCGAAGTCGAGCCGTGCGATCGAGTCGTCGGCGAGAATGGCCGACCATCCCTCGCCCGGCGACAGCGTGGGCGTGCCGAGCTCGGCCACCCGTGCCGCAGCAAGTGCCTCGTGCACCTCGGGATCGGCGCGGAATGCGGCGGCGCGCTCCTTCAGCAGCAGGTACATGCGCATGTTGGCCGCTGCCGAGTGCCACACGCCGTCCATGTCCTCGGTGCGCGAGGGCTTGTAGTCGAAGTGGCGCGGGCCGTCGTATGCCGGCGCGCCGCCGATACCGCCGAACTCGAGCAGGTCGACGAGGCTGAAGGCGTTGATGAGGTCGCCGTGGCCGAAGACGAGGTCCTGGTCGTACTTGATGCCGCGCTGGCCGTTGAGGTCGATGTGGAAGAGCTTGCCCTGCCACATGGCCTGGGCGATGCCGGACGTGAAGTTGAGGCCGGCCATCTGCTCGTGGCCCACCTCGGGATTGAGGCCGACGAGATGCGAGTGCTCGAGCCGCTCGATGAATGCGATGGCGTGGCCGATGGTGGGCAGGAGGATGTCGCCACGCGGCTCGTTGGGCTTGGGCTCGATGGCGAAGCGAATGTCGTAGCCGCGGTCGATGACGAATGTGGTGAGCGTGTTCATCGCCTCGGCGTAGCGGTCGAGGGCGGCGCGGACGTCCTTGGCGTGGTCATACTCGGCACCTTCGCGTCCACCCCAGAGCACGAACGTGCGGGCACCCAGGTCGGCGGCAAGCTCGAGGTTGCGCAGCACCTTGCGCAGCGCGTACCGGCGGACATCACGGTTGTTGCTGGTGAAACCGCCGTCCTTGAACACCGGGTGCGCGAACAGGTTGGTGGTGATCATCGGCACGCAGATGCCGGTGGCGGCCAATCGCTCCTTGAACCGGCCAATGATGGCATCGCGCTCGGTGGGGCTGCTGCCGAACGGGACGAGGTCGTCATCGTGGAACGTGATGCCCCAGGCGCCGAGCTCGGCGAGCTTGTCGACGGCGTGCAGCGGATCGAGCGGTGGTCGGGTTGGATCGCCGAAGGGATCACGGGCCTGCCACCCGATGGTCCACATCCCAAAGGAGAACTTGTCGGCGGCGGTCGGTCGAGCGGGTGATGCCATGCAGCCACGGTAGTGGCCGTGGCCGCGTGGCCGACAGCGGTGGTCGCCCAGGCGCTACTCGTCGGCGGCCCGGAAGCGGACGAGGCTGGTCAGCGGCTGGAAGCCAATCGACGCAGCGACCGCGGCCGACGCTGCGTTGTCGAGCTGGTGCCGGTACAGCGGGATGCGACCCAGGTCGAGCAGGGCGGCGGTGGTGCGGGCGACGACGTGGCGACCGAGCCCTGCTCCGCGGTGCGTGCCGTCGACGAGCACGGCGATGTCGCCGAACTGGCCGTCCCACTCCCATGGCATTGCCGATGCGTAGGCGATGATCGATGTCGCCGACTCGCCGTTGTCGATCCGCTCGTCGACCACGATGGCAATGGCCGCCTCGTCGAAGTCGTCGAGGTCGTCGAGTCCGGCCTGCTCGACGTCGATGGGATCAAGACGAGCGGCGAAGGCGCGGATGCGATCGACGTGCTCTGCATTCTGCGCGTCGAGCGTGCGGGTGACGAGGGGCCTGAGCAGGGGCGGCGGCGCCGCGGGTGCAGTGATGAGCGCGCGCATGGCCGCCGACGCGTCGGGTCGGAGATCGACGGCAGACATGGCGTCAGGCAGTGCATCGGGTGCAATGGCCTGCGGTCCGCTGAGGTGGGCGACGCGGTCCTCGAGTGCCGGATCGCACCAGATCACCAGGTGCTCGTCGACCCGGTAGCACGAGATCGCACCGGTGCCGACCCGATCGTCAGTGGCCGTCACCGACGTGCCCGGCTCGCCGAGGGCCCCGGGCGGGAGGTGTGCTCGAACCTCAAGACCCTTGAGGAACCTCGCCCGGTCCCGGACGAAGTCGACGACGTGCGGAACCACCCGCTCAGTATTGGGATCGGCAGCGCGGATCGCCACCACAGTCCGACCGCGAGCCTCGTCGGTGCGCCGTGGCACGATGAGGTGATGACACGTGGTGCAGTGGCGCCGGGCGGGTGGGTCGACTCGACGATCGGGTCGCCGGTTCCTGCGGCGGGCGGCGCGATCGGAGGATTGGCGCTGGTGCTGCTGGTGCTTGCCTGGTGGACCGCCCGCCGGCGTTCGCGGCTCGTCGACGTGCCCCGGTCTCGGTGCGCGGCGATGTTCGTGGGGTTCAACCAACTCGAGGGCACCGTAAAGGCGGTGCACGAAACCTCGTCGTACTTCACCGGCACCCCTGCAGCGTGGTGGCGGGCGACGCTCGAGGTGGAACGTCGCTATCAGCGCATCGAGACGACGACCGATGCGAAGGGGAACACCACGTCGCGAGTCGTCACCGAGGACCGCTTCGAGATCGAGGACACGTGGCAGTCCGGGACGATGATCAGGGTTGCCGACGAGACCGGTGATGCGGCTGTCGACGTGGAGAAAGCGCAGGTCGACGTCGACGCCGACTACCGGGTGGTGAAGGGCGACATGGCCGGACTGCTCGGGGCGGTGCTCGGCAGCAGTTCGATTGGCACGGGGCCGGCGAGTGGCGTGCCGACGGGCCGTATCCGGGAAACCGAATGGCGACTTGCCGACGGCGACCGGGTGCTCTGTGTCGGCCATGCGCAGATCGATGCCACAGGAGCCGGCGTGGTGATGTCGGGAGGCGGTGACGCCGAGTTCCTCGTGACCACGAAGTCGAAGGGACGCGTTGCCGACGGCCGTCGGGCTGCGCTGTGGGCGCTGGTGGTGCTGGGGGTGGCCTCGGCTGCCGCTGCCGCGTATCTCGCAGGGCTGCCCGTCGGCGGCGTGGTCGCAGTGGTTGCCGGTGTGATGGTGGTGACCACCGTTGCGGGCACCGTGATGCTCTACAACAGATTGCTCCGCGTGCGGGGCTATCAGGAGCGGGCGTGGAGTCTCATCGACGTGCAGCTCTCGCGCCGGGCTGCGCTCGTCCCCCAGCTGGTTGGTGCGGCAGTCGGGTACGCCGAGCATGAGCGTCTCACGCAGTCCGAGATCGCAGCGATGCGCTCGACCGACGTTGCGGGTGTCAGTGCCCTCGCCGAGCGCTATCCGCAGCTGGCGGCCGACAGTGTGTTCGCCGCGCTGTTCGACGAGCTCACCGATACCGAGACGCGCATCGCTGCCGCCCGCGAGTACTTCAACGACAGCGTCACCGTGCTGCGAGACCGGCTGCACACCTTCCCGGGGGTGCTGCTGGTGGCTGTCGCTCGGGGTGGACGGTTCGGCTCACGCGACCTGCTCGTGGCCGGTGCCGAGCGCGAGACCGTGCGGGTGGTGGCAGACAGCCGGGGTCTGACAACGGCGTAGAGTCCGGCGCATGAGCCATGCGTCGATCCCCGAGGGCGTCGATCCGAAGAGCGCCGACCTGCTGCGGCGGGCCTACACGCTCGACAACCCGGACGACGGCCAGCAGCTCTACCGCGAGTGGGCGACGTCGTACGACACGACGATGCTCGACGGGCTGGGCTACGTGTCGCCCCACCTCGTGGTGGGGCTTGCCGCCGAACTGCGCAGCATGATCCGCGGGCCGGTGCTCGACATCGGATGCGGTACGGGCCTGCTCGGCGACGAGCTCGCTCGGCACGGCTTCGACGAATTCGACGGCATCGACCTCTCGCCCGAGATGCTCGAGGTCGCTTGCCAGCGCGGCGTGTACCGCTCGCTGGTCGAGGCCGACCTGCTGGGCCGGCTGCCGCTTGACGACGCGGCGTACGGGGGCGCAGTGTGCGCAGGCATGTTCACGAGCGGCCATGTGGGCGCGGCATGCCTCGACGAGTTGCTGCGCGTGATGGCACCCGGCGCGCTGTTCGTGTGCACCGTGCACCATGCGGTGCGCGGCGAGCTGGGCTTCGACGAGGCCTTCGATCGCCTAACGACCGGTGGCGCGCTGCGCCAGGTGGTACGCCGCGAGGTGGGCTTCTACGACAACACCGAGGCCGACGGGTACCTGTACGCGTTCGAGGTGCTCGAGCGGCGAAACTGACGCCGGGCACCGTGCCGGCGAGGCGAGTGTCAGCGTGCTGCGGGTGTCAGCGCGAGCCGAGCTCGTGCTGCAGGGCCTCGAGCTCGGCGCCACCGGCCATCAGGCGGGTGAGCTCGTCGAGGGCGATGTTGGTCTTGGCGAAGTCGCCCATCGACCGGCCGCGGTTGAGCAGCAGGAAGCGGTCGCCCACCGGGTAGGCGTGATGCGGGTTGTGGGTGATGAAGATCACGCCAAGGCCGCGCTCGGCGGCGGCCTTGATGTAGCGGAGCACGACGCCCGACTGGCGCACGCCGAGGGCCGACGTGGGCTCGTCGAGGATCAGCACCTTGGCGCCGAAGTAGCCGGCGCGGGCAATGGCGACCGACTAGCGCTCGCCGCCCGACAGCGTGCCGACCGGCTGGTCGATGTCGCGCACGTCGATGCCCATCTTCTTCATCTCGGCCTTGGCGGTGGCCTTGGCGAACTCGTGGTCGAAGCGGCCGAGCGTGCCCGGCTCGGAGCCGAGGAAGAAGTTGCGCCACACGCTCATCAGCGGTGCCATGGCGAGGTCTTGGTAGACGGTGGCGATGCCGGCGGCGCGTGCGTCGCGGGGCGATTCGAAGCGCACCGGGGTGCCCTCGAGGATGTAGTCGCCCTTGCTCTGCTGGTGGACGCCGCTGAGGATCTTGATGAAGGTGCTCTTGCCGGCACCGTTGTCGCCGAGCACGCAGGTGACCTTGCCGGCCTCGACGTGCGTGCTGACATCGTCGAGCGCGGTGACGTTGCCGAAGTACTTCGAGATGCTGACCAGTTCGAGCAGATTCATCAGCGGGCCTCCTGCGCCTTCTTGCGAACCTTCTGGTTGACGAGCACGGCGAGGAACAGCACCGCCCCGAGGAAGATGTACTTGTTGTCGGTGTTCCAGCGCGCACCGGGGATGCCGGTGGCGAGCATGGCGGCGATCATCGCGCCGAACGAGGCACCGATCACCGAGCCGTAGCCGCCGGTGAGCAGGCATCCGCCCACGACGGCGGCGATGATGTACTCGAACTCCTCGCCCACACCCTGGCTGGCAGCCACCGAGGTGTAGCGCAGGGCGGTGAGCAGGCCGACGAGGCAGCCCACCAGCGACACCATCATGAAGAGGCCCACCTTGGTGCGGTCGACCGGCACGCCGACGGCCCGGGCAGCGTCCTTGTTGCCGCCGACGGCGAAGATCCAGTTGCCCCAGCGGGTGCGGGCGAGCACGTAGGCGGCGACCAGGGTGACGCCGAACCACCAGACGATGCTGACGCGCATCGGCGCGGCCGACCAGGTGAGGCGGATCGCCATGCCGAGGATGGCGACGGCCACGCCGGCGTACACGGTGTTGCGGCCGCGGCGATCGGCGGCCGGCTCGGGTGCGCGGCGCTTCTCCATCGTGGCCTCGAGCAGTGAGTTGCCGAGCACGATGGCCGCAATGATGGCCATGGCGGCGAGGAAGCCGGTGCGGAAGCGCTCGCTGCCGGCATCGTGGCGGATGAGGAATCCGTTCCACAGCACGACGAGCGATGCGACGGTGCCCACGAGCACCTGTGCCCGGCGCGAGTGCCGGCGGGCGGTGCCCTTCGCTGCGAGCAGGCCGAGCACGCCGATGGCGCCGAGGCCCACCTGCACCGCCGAGCGGAAGCCCTGCTCGGTGCACAGCTGCAGGAAGGTGAGCACGGCGACGAGCGTGGTGAGGCCGCCGGCCAGCGAGGCAAGGGCCAGCAGCGGATAGGCCATCGGCGAGCGGCGGGTGACGCCCACCCGGTCGCGGATGCGGCGCAGACCGCTGCGGGCCACGATCGCAGTGCCGGCTGCTGCTGCGGCGATGCCGATGAGCACCTTCACGGCGTGGGGCGGGATGCTGAGCAGCACCCGCGTCTGCGACTTGTCGAGGAACCGGGTGATGAGCCAGGCGAGCACCGTGGCAGCGACGCCGCCGGCGAATGCCCTCGTGGCGGCCGGGCACCACCACATGCCCGACAGCGGAGCGGTCTCGTAGCGCCAGCGGGCGAGGCCGAGCGTGGCGATGACGGCACCGCCGAGGATGACCACGCCGAGCACGAGGTTGATGCCGACACCGTCGGTGCTGTGCAGCATCACGATGCCGACGATTGCCGCGGCCAGGCCGGCCACGAGGATGCCGAGCGCCGGCGCATGCGGCTTCTCTCGTCGCACGAGCGACTGCTCGAGCACGCCCACCACCACAAGGGTGATGCCGATGAGGCCGCCGAGGATGAGCAGGAGGTCGCGTGCGCCGAACGGCTCGAGGACGTGCGTGGAGGCGAACACCTTGCGGAATGGCTCGAAGTCGCGCACCTCGTCGATGTTCTCGACCAGCACCTTGTCGACCATGCGCTTCGAGAACACGAGGTTGGCGCCCCGCAGCACGAAGAACGTGGCGAGGGTGACGATGAAGCTGGGAAGTCCGGTCTTGTTGACAAAGGTGCCGTTCAGCCAGCCAATGAGGGCGGCAGCGGCAAAGGCCACCGGCACGACGAGCCACATCGTGGCGCCGTCGCCCATGAACTTCTGGGCCATGAGGCCGACGAGGATGCCGGTGGTGCCGGTGATGACGCCGGCGGAGAGGTCGAACTCGCCGCCGATCATCAGCAATGCCACGGCGACCGACATGATGCCGAGCGGCGCTGCGCCGTCGAGCCATGACGCCGACGTGGCGGCGGTGGAGAACTTCTCGCTCGTCGCCCAGAACAGCGCCCACACCATCACGGCGCCGATGAGCGCGCCGATTTCCGGCGAGATGAGCGTCCGCTGCAATGGGCCGCGGAATGTGAGTCGCTCGTCGGCAGCCCCCGCTGCCCCGGTGCGTGACACGTCGTCAGACATCTGACCCCCCTTGTCGTGCATGACACTACAGAAACGGCGACGGGCCGGGGATCGCTCCCCGGCCCGTCTGCGTTGCTTACCCGTCGCCGAGGCGACGGGTCACTGACGTGTGATCAGCGGGTGCCTGCGGCAACCAGCGTCTTCACGCTCGCCACGTTGTCGGTGGTGACGAAGCCGGGGCCGGTGTAGACCGGCAGGCCGCCGCCGACAGTGTTGGCGTTGATTGCGTTGAGGTACAGGAACACGACCGACAGGTAGCCCTGCAGGTACTGCTGCTGGTCGATCGTGAAGGCGATCTCGCCAGCCTCGATCGCGTCGAGCAGGTCGGTCGACAGGTCGACGGCGCCGATCATGACGTCGCGGCCGAGCTCCTTGACCGCAGCGTTGGCGAGCACCGCACCGATGGGGCCGGTGGCGAAGATCGCGTCGATGTCGGCGTCGGCGTCGAGGGCTGCCTTGATCTCAGCCTGCGACGTCGTCGGGTCGGCATCGCCCGAGGTGTTGATGTTCACGACCTCGCCGCCGAAGGTGTCGGCAGCGCCGTTGCAGCGGGCCTCGAGGCCCACGTTCGACTGCTCCTGCATGACGCACAGCAGCTTCTTCTTGCCAGCAGCGGCGAACTTCTCGCCAGCGCCCTGGCCGGCCACGAACTCGTCCTGGCCGACGTGGGTGATGGCACCGAGCTCCTTGAACAGGTCAGAGCCCGAGTTCATCGTGATGACCGGGATGCCGGCAGCGACAGCCGCCTTCACCGAGGCCTCGAGGGCACCCGGATCGGCGAGCGACACGGCGATGGCGTCGACGCCTGCGGCAACCGCATCGTCGATCATCTTCGCCTGGGCCGCACCGTCGTTGTTGGCGCCCTGGTACTGCACGGTGATGCCGAGGTCCTTGCCGGCCTGCTCGGCGCCCTTCTGGGCAACCGACCAGAACACGCCGCCGTCGCCGTGCGTGATGATGGCGATGGTGACGTCCTCGCCCTCGGTCACGTCGACGCTGTCGCCGGTCGTGCTCGTCGTGTCCTCGCTGTCACCGCATGCGGTGGCGAACAGTGCGAGTGCTGCCAGCGGTGCCAGCAGAATCCGACTCTTCTTCATGTACTCCCCCTTGGGTTGTGGATGGGTACCGGTTGCCCGGTGGTTCGCTGACCGCGGTTCACGCTGCCAGAGACTTCAGGTACTCGATGCTCGTGCGAACACCGAGGACCGGCCCCTCGCCGAGCGGCGGCTCGCCGTCGGTGAGGGCAACATCTTGTTCGAGGACATACCACCCGCGGTAGCCGCGGGATTCGAGTGCCGAGATGGTAGCGGAGATCGGGACGTCTCCGGCCCCGGCCGCCGGGAATAGTCCGGCCTGGGTGGCGGTCATCAGGGTGAGCTCGCCGGCCCGCATGCGGGCGGCGACGGCCATGTTGACGTCCTTGATGTGGACCAGGCCCACCCTGTCGAAGTGCCGCTCGGCCAATTCGACCGGGTTGGCGCCGCCGATGAACAGGTGGCCGGTGTCGAGGGTGAACTTCACGTCGGTGTGGTCGAGGAACCGCTGGAACTCGTCGGCGGTCTCGATGAGGGTGTTGACGTGGGGGTGGATCACCTGCACGAGGCCGTGCTCGGCGGCGATCTCGTCGACGATGGCCAGGTTGCGGTACACGGTTGCCCACTCGTCGGCGGAGACGGGCGGGCGCTCCCACGCCTCGTGGCTCGACACGACGGCGGAAACGAAGCAGGTGGCACCGCCGGCAGCCAGCGTGGCCGCTGCCGCACGGGCCTCGGCGACGACGGTGTCTGCCTGGTCGGCGCGGTGGAGGATGAGCGGCACGAAGCCGCCGATGAGCTGCAGGCTGTGGTCGGCGAGCATCGACCGCAGGGCGGCCGGCTCGGTGGGCAGCCAGCCGAGGGCGCCGAGCTCGGTGGCGACGATGCCGAGGTCGCGCATCTCGTCGAGGACTCGGGTGGGCGGCAACTGCATGCCCCAGCCGGGCGCCTCGCAGATCCCCCACGAGATGGGCGCTGCGGCAAGTCGGTCAAGCATCAGGACGTTCTCCGTGGACGACGACGAAGGGCGAGGAAGGGCGAACGGCCACATAGGGATCGCGAGATCCATATGTTTACAGCCCGAACAAATCCGGTCAAGGCATATGTGCTGACAAATGGCCGATCACGCGCCGGCGCTAGCGGCTCGGCACGAGGGTCGGATCGTCGAACACCCGGGCGGCGGCGAGGATCGTGCCGCCCACGGCACCCGCCGAGAGGCCGAGCGAGCTGAACTCGAGCCGGCAGGCGGCGAGCGCGCCGCCCAACGCATGCTCGGCCAGCGACCGGCGGGCAGGTGCCTCGATCCACTCGGCCAGCAGCGGCAGGAAGCCGCCCAGCACGATGACCTCGGGGTTGTAGGCGTCGACGATGTTGGCGAGCCCGACGCCCAGCCACTCGCCGAAGCGACCGAGTCCGGCGAGCGCAACGGGGTCGCCGGACTCTGCGCGCTCGGCGACTGGGGCGATGCGCTGCTCGGGTGCGAGGCGGCGGTCGCCGAGGAGCAGCGGCGCCAGGTCGGGCACCGTGGTGACCAGCAGGGTGCGGATGCCGATGGTGGTCTCCCAGCAGCCGCGGTTGCCGCAGGCGCACGTTGCGCCGCCGGGTTCGACGGTCATGTGGCCCACCTCGCCGGCGAACCCCGATGCGCCGCGCAGGAGGGTGCCGTCGACGATCACGCCGCTGCCGACGCCGCTCATGGCGAACACATAGACCAGGTGACGCGCGCCGGCGAAGCGCCCGAGGCGGTGCTCGGCCACGGCTGCCAGGTTTGCCTCGTTGTCGCACGCCACCGGAATCTGCGCGCCCACCGCAGCGGCGAGGCGATAGCCGAGCGGCACGTCGGTCCAGTCGAGGTTCGGCGCCCGCCGAACCACGCCGCTGTCGGCGTCGACCACGCCCGGGATTGCCACCGACAGCCCGGCGACGCGCCGGCCCGACAGCTCGGCGTCGGCGATGGCATGCCGCGCCTCGTCGGCGATGACGTCGACGAGGCTGTCGAACGCGGTCGACCGCTCGCCGATGGGATGCCGTCGCCGGGCGATCTCGCGGCCGCCGAGGTCGGCGACCAGCACCGAGATGAGGCCGACATCCACCTCGATGCCGACGGTGACGACGTGCGCGCCATCGAGGCGCACCAGCGTCGCCGGGCGGCCAACGCGCTGGTCTGCCTCGGGGCCGGCGTCATCGACAAGGCCGCGGTCGATCAGCTCGGCCACGAGGCTCGAGACGGTGGCGCGGGTGAGGCCGCTGACGGATGCGAGGCCGGCCCTGCTGCGCGGGCCCTGAGTGGCCAGCAGGCGGAGGATGAGCGACAGGTTGTGGCGGCGGACGTGCAGGTGCTCGACGGGACCGGACACCTGGTGCACGTCACCGAAGGGTAGCGACGTCGTCGCGACGGGGCGGCATGTCGACGTGTGTACGGTGCCGGGAATGTCGGAGCGCCGAGCGGTCGTGGGCCTCGACGCACGCCGCACCGGCGTGGTGGCGGTGTGCGTGATGGCAGTGGTTGCCGTCGCGTGGTCGTGGATCGTGCTCGGCTCGGATCGCGATGCGGCGCTGGCCCTGCGCACCGCCGTGCGACTCGAGGCGACGGGATGCTCGGCCAGGCCGCAGGTGGGCATCGGCAACTTCGTCGCCGACGGGATCGTGGCGACGGTGGCGCACGTGGTGGCGGGTGCCGAGTCGATCACCGCCACGCTGCCCGACGGCACGGTCGTGGCGGCCACCGTGGTGGCCATCGACCGCAGTGTCGACGTGGCGCTGGTGCGGGTGGACGCCGAGGTGCCGCCGCTGCAACTGGGCTCACCGCCGAGTACCGGTGACGGTGCGTATGTGGCGTGGCGCGACGGGAGCCCGGTGACGCTGGGCACGCGCATCGTTCGGCTCACTGCCATCAACGCGCCGACCGTCGACGGCGATCGAAAGGTGGAGCGGCAGGGAATGCAGCTGCGCGCCACCGTGGTGAACGGCGACTCGGGCAGCGTCGTCGTGAGCGATGGGCGCGCCGTCGGCATCGTGTTCGCTCGCAGCACCGACGACGACACGCGTGCGTGGGCTACGGACCTGATCGAACTGCGGCCGCTGCTCGAATCGCTCGCTGCCGATCCGCCGCCAGTGGACGTCGGCGCCTGCAAGTAGCCGGCGTGGCCCCGTGTCGGGCGCTGGCCTACGTCAGGGATGCACGGTGTCGCTGACGCCGGGCAGCGGCGGGTCGCCGGCACCCTGCACCGACTGGTCGATGTCGATGCAGTTGCCGGTGAGCATCCCCGATGCGTCCGACAGGCAGTACACGATGGCGTTGGCCACTTCCCACGGCTTGACGAGACGGCCAAGCGGTCGCTGCGGCTCGGCAAGTGCCAGCCAGTTCTCGGGGGCGCCGTCCTGCTCGACCTGCGTGATGTGCTCGCTCTCGGTGTCCATCCATCCCGGGTTCACCTGATTCACGCGGATGCCGTGGCGCATCAGCCCGAAGGCGAGGTTCTTCGTCATGATGGAGAGCGCGCCCTTCGACATGGAGTAGGCGGTGAGCTTGCTCTGGCCGCCGTGGCCGCTCGTGCTGCCGACGCTGACGATGCTGCCGCCGTGCCCGTGCTCGATCATCACCCGTGCCGCCGCCTGGATGAGGAAGTACGGGGCCCTGGCGTTGACAGCGAACTGCGAGTCGAAGTGCTCGGGTGTGTCGGTGAACAGGGTGGCGCGGGTGGTGGCAGCGGCGACGTTCACCAGGCCGTGCACGGTGCCGAACCGTGTCACTGCGGCGTTGACGATGCCGCGCAGCGAGTCGACATCGCGCACGTCGGCCTGCACGAAGACCGCCGGCGTGCCAGCCGCGGTGAGTTCGTCGGCGAGCGCCGTGCCGCGGGCTGCTGAGCGGCCGGCAAGGATGAGACCCGTGCTGGTGCCGGTGGCGGCGAGCGCCCGGGCGGTGGCCTCGCCGAGGCACTGGGTGCCGCCGCTGATGATGGTGACTGACATGCGATGTCCTCCCGGGTAGTTGCGGAATGGCTGTGCCTTTGACGGATTCCGTCAGACGAGGCGCTGTGCCGTCTTGCCGGCCTCGAGTGCGGCCCGTGCGGCTCGCACCGCCTCGTACGGGCTGGTCTCGGGCACGCCGACCTCCCAGAACGTGCCGCCCTCGGTCCAGTCGGTGGGGCTGGTGCGCAGGGCGATGACGTAGGTGCGCTCGCTTGCCCGCGCCCGCTGCATCGCTGCCTCGAGCTCGGCGATCGAGCCCACCGTCTCGCTGGTGCAGCCCATGCTGGCGGCGTGGGCGGCGAAGTCGACGTAGACGAGCTCGCGGTGGTTGGTGTCGGCGAGCAGGTTGTTGTAGCCGTTGCCGCCCTGGTTGGTCTGCAGGCGGTGGATGACGGCGTACCCGCCGTTGTCGCAGACGATGACGATGAGTTTGTGGCCCGACAGCACCGACGAGTACAGGTCGCTGTTCATCATCAGGTACGAGCCGTCGCCGACGAACACGATGACCTCGCGGTCGGGCATGGCCATCTTGGCGCCCCATGCCCCGGAGATCTCGTAGCCCATGCACGAGAAGCCGTACTCGCAGTCGAAGCTGTCGAGTCCCTTGGCGCGCCAGCCGTTGTTCAGCTCGCCGGGAAAGCCGCCCGCGGCGGTGAGCGCGTAGTCGGTGGGCCGCGCGTCGCGGTCGACCGCGCCCACCACCTGCGCATAGGTGGGAAGGCCGGTCTCAGCAGGCGCGGCGATCTTGTCGATGTCGGCGTGGTAGCCCTCGGTCTCGCGCTCGGCCCGGTCGGTCCAGCCGGCGGGGCCGGCCCACGAGCCCAGCAGCGGCGTCAGGTCGCGCAGCGACTCGCGCGCGTCGCCGACCACTGGCAGCGTGCTGTGCTTGCGGGCATCGAAGGCGGCGGCGTTGATGCCGACGAAGCGGGCGTTGCGATCGAAGGCAGTCCACGAGCCGGTGGTGAAGTCCTGCAGCCTGGTGCCGACGGCGATCACCACGTCGGCGGCGGCGGCGAGCGCGTTGGCCGAGGTGCAGCCGGTGACGCCGACCGGCCCGGCATTCAGCGGATGCGCGGCCAGCAGCGATGCCTTGCCGGCCACGGTCTCGACGACGGGGATGTTGAACGCCTCGGCGAAACGCTGCAGCTCGGCCTCGGCCCCCGAGTAGTGCACCCCGCCGCCGGAGATGATGAGCGGGCGTGATGCACTGCGGATGGCGGCAGCTGCGTGCTCGAGCTGTGCGGTGTCGGCACGCGGCCGCGGCGCGACGCGCACGGTGCGAGCGAAGAACTCGTCGGGGAAGTCGAAGGCCTCGGCCTGCACGTCCTGCGGAAGACACAGCACGGCGGGGCCGCGCGTGGCGGGATCCAGCATGGTGGCCACGGCGTGGGGCAGCGACGACAGCAGCTGCTCGGGACGCGTGATGCGGTCCCAGTAGCGGCTCACCGGCTTGAAGGCGTCGTTCACCGTGACCGTGGGGTCGCCGAAGTGCTCGACCTGCTGCAGTACGGGGTCGGGGCCCCGGCTCTGGAACGTGTCGCC
>JBJTRF010000196.1:0-2990 GCA_046076025.1 Ilumatobacteraceae bacterium | reverse complement strand
GACACCACGGCCGCCTCCAGTGTCAGGCACTTCGCGTCGTTCGCGTACGGTCCGGCGCTCGGCTCGACGCCCTCGCCGTTCGGCCTCGAGACCGACGGCGGCATCCGTCTCGGCGCCACGGTACGCGACCTTCGCGCCGCGCATCCCGGCGGCCTGCTGTCGCCGGGCGACGACGTGGTCGGTCCGAAGTACCAGATCGAGGACGGGTTCGTGGCCTATGTCACCGAGGCTGTGGGCGCTGGCATCGTGCGGTCGTTCCAGGGCGGTTACGGGTGCAGCGAGTAGGTTTCCCGTGATGCTCGCTGCCGGCCTCGACACGGTGAAGAACCTCCACCAGGGCTGGGGTTGGGTGGTCATCATCGCCAACGGCCTTGCCGGCCTGTGGGCGCTCGGGGGGCACTGGACGACGGCGGTGCGCACTCGTGCGCTGTGGTGGTTCGTCGGCGCGGCGCAGACGACGATGTTCGTGCAGGTGGTGCTGGGCGCCGTGCTGGTGGGCACCTACAAGGTGCCGCTGCCGAAGTTCCATGCCTTCTACGGATTCGTGGGCATCATCGCCATCTCGATCATCTACAGCTACCGGGCGCAGATGCGGCATCGCCTCTACCTGCTCTACGGCCTCGGCAGCCTGTTCGTGATGGGCCTTGGCATCCGCGCCCTGCTGGTCGCGACGGCCTGACGTCGCTCAGACAGCGGCGGCGAGCTCGCGCAGCCGGCGATGCAACTGCTCGGGCAGTGCCTCGCCGAACTGGGCGAAGTGCGACTCGATCTGCGGCACGGCGGCACGCCACCCGTCGGCATCCACCGTCAGGAGCGTGTCGACATCGGCGCTGTCGATGGCGAGACCCTCGAGATCGAGCGCGTCGGGGGCGGGCAGCAGCCCGACCGGGGTGCTGACCGCGTCGGCGGTGCCGTCGACTCGCTCGAACACCCACTTGAGCACGCGGCTGTTCTCGCCGAAGCCGGGCCACAGGAATCGACCGTCGTCGTCGCGGCGGAACCAGTTGACGAAGAAGATCTTCGGCAGCTTGGACGAATCGGTGGAGTCGCCGATGCGCAGCCAGTGCCGGAAATAGTCGGCCATGTTGTAGCCGCAGAACGGCAGCATCGCCATCGGGTCGAAGCGGAGGTTGCCCACCGCTCCCTGCTGCGCGGCGGTGGTCTCGCTGGCCATGATGCTGCCGAGGAACACGCCGTGCTCCCAGTCGTAGGCCTGGGTGACGAGCGGCACCGTGGTGCGTCGGCGCCCGCCGAAGAGGATGGCGCTGATCGGCACGCCGGCGGGGTCTTCCCACTCGGCGGCGATGCTGGGGCACTGCGCGGCGGGTGCCGTGAAGCGGGCGTTGGGATGCGCAGCAGGCGTGTCGGTCTCGGGAGTCCAGGCACCGCCGCGCCAGTCGATCGCGCGCGCCGGCTTGGTGTCGCTCATGCCCTCCCACCACACGTCGCCCTCCGAGGTGAGCGCCGTGTTGGTGAAGATGCAGTTGCCCCACAGGGTCTCCATCGCATTGGCGTTGGTCTCGTAGCCGGTGCCGGGCGCTACGCCGAAGAAGCCCGCCTCCGGGTTGATGGCGTAGAGGCGCCCGTCGTCGCCGAACTTCATCCAGCAGATGTCGTCGCCGATCGTCTCGGCTCGCCAGCCCGGGATCGTCGGCACGAGCATGGCGAGGTTGGTCTTGCCGCAGGCGCTCGGGAAGGCGGCGGCGATGTACTTGCTCTCGCCCTCCGGGTTGGTGAGCTTGAGGATCAGCATGTGCTCGGCCAGCCACCCGTCGTCGCGCGCCATCACCGAGGCGATCCGCAGGGCGAAGCACTTCTTGCCGAGCAGCGCGTTGCCGCCGTATCCGGAGCCGTAGCTCCAGATCTCGCGGGTCTCGGGGAAGTGCACGATGTACTTGTTCTCGGCGTCGCAGGGCCATGCGACGTCGGTCTGGCCGGGTGCGAGCGGCGCACCCACCGAGTGGAGGCACGGAACCCAGTCGTTGGTGCCGAGCACGTCGAGTGCGCCCTGGCCCATGCGCGTCATGATGCGCATGCTCACCGCGACGTAGGCGCTGTCGGTGAGCTGCACGCCGATGTGGGCGATGGGGGATCCCAGCGGGCCCATGCTGAACGGCACGACGTACATGGTGCGGCCACGCATTGCGCCGGTGTACAGCCGGGTCAGCTCGGCTCGCATGTCGGACGCATCGCGCCAGTTGTTGTTGGGCCCGGCGTCGGCCGGGTCGTTCGAGCAGATGAAGGTGCGGTCTTCGACGCGCGCCACGTCGCCGGGGTCGCTGTGCGCCCAGTAACTGTTGGGTCGCTTGGCCTCGTCGAGGCGGGTGAACGTGCCGGCGTCGACGAGCGACTGGCACAGGCGGTCGTACTCGTCGGCCGTTCCGTCGCACCAGTGCACGGCTGCTGGCTTGAAGACCGCGGCCCACTCGTCGACCCAGTCCTTCAGGCGGCGATTGGTGGTGGTGGCGCTCATCGGCCTCTCCTCCGCCGCCTGCGCAACGCTGCGCCGGTCCGGCATGGCAAGTGTGCCAAACGACACGCGTCGAGTCCCAAGGCAGGCCGCCGATGGGCCATGCATTTCACCGCCAGCGGCTATCGGCAGAACCGATCAGCGACACTCTGGCAGCGGCAGGGGAGATGGACGCCAGCCGCTGTGCGATGGCGGAGGCGACCGGACCAGTGGTCAGGCGCCGGGCGTGCCCATGTCGCGCTCGCTGCCGAGGCGCAGCTGCGTGGCACGGCCGTCGGCGTCGAGGTCGAAGACGACCCGCTGGCCCTGGCGCAGCATCCGGAACACCGAGCCGTCGAGCGCACCGGGCGCAAGGTCGACCTCGGCCAGGTCGGTGTCGCGGACCAGCACGCCGTCACCCGAGTTGGGGTCGTAGGCCTTGACCACGCCCTGCATGGCAGACCTCAGCCGGCCTTGACGATCTTGCCGCTCTTGATGCAGCCCGTGCAGACGTTGAGCCGCTTGGGGGAACCGCCGACGA
>JBJTRF010000195.1:0-5510 GCA_046076025.1 Ilumatobacteraceae bacterium | reverse complement strand
CTCGTCCTTGGGCGAGAAAATCAAGCGGATCGGCTTCTCGACAATACCCGGGTAGCAACCGATACCCTTGAGCGTGGGGCTGTTGCTGTCGATGGCGGCGGCCTTCTCGGTAAACGGATACTCGTAGGCGTTGTGGTGATACACCGGACCCCAGGTCCAGAAATGGTGTCCATCGCCACTCCCACCACGACCTGGTACCTCGTGCTTGCTGCTGCCGTGTTCTCCATCGGCGTGGTCGGCGTGATGGTGCGCCGCAATCCGCTGGTGATGTTCATGTGCATCGAACTGATGCTCAACGCTGCCAATCTCTCCTTCGTGGCACTCGCCGAGCGCCTCGGCGACATCGAGGGCCAGTCGGTGGTGCTGTTCGTGATGGTGGTGGCGGCCGCCGAGGTCGTGGTGGGTCTCGGCCTCATCGTCGCCATCTACCGCCGCCGGCCGAATGTCACGGCCGACGATCTCATCGAGTTGAGGGGCTGACAGATGCTCGACCTCGTCTGGCTCATCCCTGCCCTTCCGCTTGCCGGATTCCTGATCCTGATGGTGCTCGGCCGCCGACTCGGCGATCCGCGAGCGGGGTATCTCGCCACCGCCATGGTGGCCGGTTCGTTCCTCGTGAGCGTCGGGGTGTTCTTCGAGCTGCTCGGCATGCCGACGGAAGAGCGCCACGCCGTGCAGCGCCTGTTCACCTGGGTGCCGATCGGCGAGATCAGCGTCGACCTGGCGTTCCTCGCCGACCCGCTCAGCATCACGATGTGCCTGTTCGTCACCGGCATCGGCACGCTGATTCACCTCTACGCCACCGGCTACATGCACGGCGACCCCCGCTACAGCAAGTTCTTCCTGTACCTCAACCTGTTTGCCTTCAGCATGCTCATGCTGGTGCTCGGGTCGAACCTGCTGGTGACATTCCTCGGGTGGGAGGGCGTCGGCGCCTGCTCGTACTTCCTGATCAGCTTCTGGCACGAGCGCGACAGCGCGGCAACCGCCGGCAAGAAGGCCTTCGTCACCAACCGCGTCGGCGACTGGGGACTGATGATGGCGATGTTCTTCGCCCTCTGGTCGCTGGGGTCGCTCGACTACCTCCACATCTCCGAGAGCGCCGCTGCGCTGTCCACCACCACCGCCACGGCCATTGCGCTGTTCGCCTTCATCGGCGCCTGCGGCAAGAGCGCCCAGCTGCCGCTCTACCTGTGGCTGCCCGATGCGATGGAGGGTCCCACGCCGGTCTCGGCCCTCATCCACGCCGCCACCATGGTGACGGCGGGCGTCTTCTTGATGGTGCGACTCAATCCGGTGCTCGCGGTCGCAGCCGAGTACGCCAGCTGGATCATCGCCATCGTCGGGCTGGCGACGGCACTGTTCGCCGCCACGATCGCGGTGGCGCAGACCGACATCAAGAAGGTGCTCGCCTATTCGACGGTGAGCCAATTGGGCTTCATGTTCCTCGCCGTCGGATCGGGTGCCTACGTCGCCGCCGTGTTCCACATGGTGACGCACGCCTTCTTCAAGGCGCTGCTGTTCCTCGGCTCCGGCTCGGTCATCCACGGCATGCACCACGAGCAGGACATGCGCCGCATGGGCGCCCTGCGCATCGCAATGCCCGTCACCGCCGGCACGTTCATCATCGGCTGGCTGGCCATCGCCGGCGTGCCCCCGTTTGCCGGGTTCTGGAGCAAGGACGAGATCCTGCTGTTCGCATACGACAAGTCGCCGGTGCTGTACGCACTCGGCCTGGTCGCCGCGATCCTCACTGCCTACTACATGACCCGTCAGGTGGTCATGGTGTTCTTCGGCGAAGCTCGGTGGCACGACGCCCACGACGAACACGGCGCCCACGGCGACTTCACGCCCCACGAGAGCCCCCGCGTGATGCTCGTGCCACTCATGGTGCTCGCCGGCCTGTCGATCGTTGGCGGGGCGATGCAACTGCCGTTCAGCAAGAGCCTGCACCGCCTCGAGCACTGGCTCGAGCCGGTCGTCGAGCGGGGCGAGCACCATCTCACCGACGCAGCCAAGGACATCAAGTACCTGCTCATGGCGGCGGCGATCATCGTTGCCGTCGCCGGCGTGGCGGCAGGACTCGCCGTCTACGCAGCCCGCAAGTTCCGCGCCGTCGAGCCGCGCGTGCTGGCCGAAGGCTGGTTCTACGACCGTGCCGTCACCTCGTTCATGGGCGGCCCCGGCCGCCGGGCCTTCGATGGCATCACGCTCCTCGACGCCCGGGCAGTCGACGGGGCAGTGAACGGCACTGGCCGCCTCGTGCAGCGGGTGGGGTCGCAGGTGCGCCGTCTGCAGACCGGCAACATGCGCACCTACGCCGCCGCCATCGCCGTCGGCGTCGTGGCGCTGCTGGCGTGGTTCGTCATCCTGAGGGGGGTGCTGTGATGCTCGCTGCATCCTCGACGCCGGTCGACTTTCCGGCACTCTCGCTGCTGGTGCTGCTGCCGGTGGTCGGCGCTGCCGCCGTGGCCCTCATCCCGCGCCGGCAGGGCGAGATCGCCAAGATCCTCGGACTCCTCACCAGTGTCGCCACCGGGGCTATCGCCCTCTGGGTGCTCTTCGCCTTCGAGTCGGGCGTCGAGGGCTTCCAGTTCGTGTCGCAGCATCCCTGGATCGACGAGTGGGGAATCTCGTGGCACCTCGGCGTCGACGGCATCTCACTGCTGCTCGTCGCCCTCACGGGACTGCTCTTCCCACTGGTCCTCGTCGGCGTCGACCCGCACCACGACCATCAGCGCTACCTGGCGTGGATGCTGCTGCTCGAAGCCGGCGTGATGGGCAGCTTCGTCAGCCTCGACCTCCTCCTCTTCTTCGTCTTCTTCGAGATCGTGCTCGTCCCGATGTACTTCCTCATCGGCGGCTGGGGCTACGACCAGCGGGTCTACGCAGCGACGAAGTTCTTCCTGTTCACGATGGCCGGCTCCGCATTCATGCTGGTGGGCATCGTGGCGACGGCGCTGCTGGCCAAGGCCGACAACGGAGCCGTCACGTTCGACCTGGTGAAGATTGCCGAGAATGCCGACTTCGCCACCTCGACGGGACGCTGGCTGTTCGCTGCCGTTGCCATCGCGTTCGCAGTGAAGGTTCCGCTCTTCCCAGTGCACACATGGCTGCCCGACGCGCACACGCAGGCGCCCACCGGGGGCTCGGTCATCCTCGCCGGAGTGCTGCTGAAACTCGGCACGTACGGCCTGCTCCGATTCGGCGTGTACCTCTTCCCCGAGGCTGCCGTGTGGGCGCGGCCGGTGTTCCTCACGCTGGCCACCATCGGCATCATCTGGGGTGCCATCGCAGCCACCATGCAGCGCGACCTCAAGCGCGTCGTGGCCTACTCGTCGGTGGCGCACCTCGGCTTCATCGTGCTCGGCACGTTCGCGCTCACCTCGGCCGCCGTGACCGGCGGCCTCATCCAGAACATCAACCACGGCGTCAGCACGGGAGCCCTGTTCCTGCTCGTCGGAATGATCTACGAGCGGCGCCACACGCGCGAGATCTCCGAACTGAAGGGCCTCCAGAAGGTGGCGCCGGTCTTTGCCGGATTCTTCACCGTCGTGATGCTCAGCAGTGTCGGCGTGCCTGGCCTCAACGGTTTCGTCGGCGAGTTCATGGTGCTGATCGGATCGTTCGGCTCGGCACGCTGGTGGGTCACCATCGCAGCCACGGGCGTGATCATCGCTGCGCTCTACCTGCTGTGGGCCTACCAGCGCGTGTTCCACACCGAGCCCGACGCCGCCAACTCGTCATTCGCAGAACTGCGCTGGCGAGAGGGAATGCTGCTTGCGCCGTTCGTCGTGCTGATCGTGTTCTGCGGCGTGTACCCGAAGCCGATGATCGATCGCGTACAGCCGTCCGTCGACTCGCTGCTCGCGCACGTCGAGGCGCGCAGCGGGTGGCGTCAGCCGGCACCTGACGAGCCAGTCGTGCCCGTCGAGGAGTCCGGCGAGCAGGAGAGCGAGGACTGATGGGCACCGACATCCTCGACGTCATGGAGTCGCCGGCCCTCGACTGGTTCGGGCTCAGCCCGCTGCTGGTCCTGCTCGGTGTTGCGCTGGTGATGCTGGTCGTGGGCGCGCTCACGCCGGCATGGCCGCGGCATCTCGCCACGGCCATCACGTCGGCATCTGGCGTTGCCGTCGGCGTGCTGGGCGTGCTGCTCTGGCAGCAGGTCGACAGGGAGGGCGCGTCGCTCCTGGTCAACGAGGCCGTGTACCTCGACAAGACCACCGTCTGGGCGATGATCGTCGCGGCCGTGGGCATTGTGATGGTGTCGCTCACCTCCGACGGGTACGACGAGCGCGAGGGCCTCGCCCAGCCCGAGACGCATGCGCTCTATCTGCTCGCAGCGCTCGGCGCCATCGTGATGGCCGGAGCGAACAGCCTCATCGTGCTGTTCCTCGCCCTCGAGACGATGTCGCTCGCCCTCTACGTGCTCGTGGCCAGCCATCGGCGGCGCACGGCGAGCCAGGAGAGTGGCCTCAAGTACTTCGTCCTCGGCGGCTTCTCGTCGGCCGTGTTCCTCTACGGCGTCGCCCTGGTCTACGGCGGCACCGGCTCGACCGAGATCGCGAGAATGCTGGTCGCCCTTGATCGGCAGGTGGATCTCGACCCGATGAACGAGACCATGATGCTGGCGGGGGTCGCCCTCATCATCGTCGGACTGGCCTTCAAGGTGGGCGCCGTGCCCTTCCACTCGTGGGTGGCCGACGTCTACCAGGGCGCTCCCACCCCGGTGACCTCGTTCATGGCATCGGTCGCCAAGGCGGCGGCGTTCGTGGCGATGCTGCGGGTCCTGCTGACAGGCCTCGGCCACTGGGCCGACGACTACCGGCCGGTGGTCGCCGCGCTCGCGGTCATCACGCTTGCCGTCGGCTCGGTGATGGCGGTCGTGCAGACCGACGTGAAGCGAATGCTCGCGTTCTCGTCGGTGAGCCACGCGGGCTTCATGCTCGTCGGCGTCGAGGCGGCCGCCCACGTGCCCGGCACGCTCGAGAGCGACGGCGCGTCGGCGGTGCTGCTCTACGTCCTCGTCTACGCGGTGCTCGTGCTCGGCACTTTTGCCGTCGTCACCGCCGTGGCGGGCAGGGGTGACGCTGCCACCACTCTCGACGCGTTCCGCGGCCTCGGCCGCAGCCGACCCGTGCTCGCGCTGGGGATGACGGTGCTCCTGCTCGCCCAGGCGGGCGTGCCGCTGACGAGCGGCTTCGTGGCCAAGTTCGGCGTCATCTCGGCGGCTGCAGGCGAGCAGAGTTACCTGCTGGCAGTGCTGGCCATGGTGTCGGCGGTGATCGCCGCCTATCTCTACCTGCGCATCATGATCAGCATGTGGGTGGCCGATCCGGCCGCCGGTGACGATGCCCGCGACCCGGTGCACGTGTCTCGCCCGCTCGCGGCCGTGGTGGCGATTTCGGTGGCGTTCACGCTGTTCGTCGGCGTGCTCCCCGGCCCACTCGTCGGCATAACCCCGTAGGGATCGCCCAGTAGGCAGCACCTCAGTCGCTGGCGGCGAC
>JBJTRF010000194.1:0-8776 GCA_046076025.1 Ilumatobacteraceae bacterium | reverse complement strand
CAGCCGCTGCCAGTTCTCCGCAGCGAAGTCGAGGCCCACCCGTCGCATGTGGGCAGAGCGCACCGATGCGTCGCTCTCCTCGATCTCGGGCACGGCGGCCATCTCGTCGAGGAGTCGCACCAGCGACCACCCGCCGATGTTTGCCCCGCCGTACGTGTCGGGGCTGTTCGTGCCGAGGAGCAGTCCGCCCTCGTTCGTCGTGAGCAGGACCGGCGCTTCGAATCGGACCATGTTGAAGGTCACCCACGGCGCGATGACGGCGAGGGATGCCAGCACGACGAGGAGTCCACGCGCGATCCCGCGCCGACCGAGCGGCCACGCGACGATGACGGCGAGCAGCGGCCCAAGCAGCAGAAGTTCGCTCCGGGCGAGCGCGGCGATGCCGACGAGCGCACCGAGCCAGAGCGCCTGTCGACGGCCTGTCTCGACGCCCTGCGTCGCCACAGCCAGCACGGCAAGCACGGCGGTGATGGCGAAACTCTCGGACATCACGAGTCCGTCCGACAGCCACAGGTTCGGGTACACGGCAGCGGTAGCGGCGGCAAACAGCGCCGCCCCGTTGCCGCCGACTCGGCGAGCCACGACGGCGACGAGGTAGACCGAGGCAATGCCGAAGGGGACGGTGATTGCCCGCTGCCACGGTATGGCATCGCCGATCCAGCTGACCGACGCCATCAGCAGTGAGGTCAGTGGTCCGTGCTCGGCGCCCGGGTGCGAGCTGAAGGGCTCGAGGAAGATGCGCCCCTCGACGAGCCCGCGCGCCTGCGCGCTGTAGTAGATGGAGTCGTTCAGCAGGAGCGGACGGCTCCACAGCACCACGAGCCGGCCCACCCGGATGGCTGCGGCGAGCAGCATGATGGCTGCCAGCATCCGGCCGTAGTGGTGTGTGCATGTCGCAGATGCGCGTCGTGCGGCATGTCTGAGGCGCTGAGATCCCTGCACTGGCCGACACGATACGCTTTGGACGTGCCTGTGCCGGCTTACCAGTGCCTGTCCGTCATCGTCCCGTGCTACAACGAGCGCGCCACGATCTCCGAGCTGATCACGCGGGTGCTCGAGTCGCCCTGGGTGAGCGAGGTGATCATCGTCGACGACGGGTCCACCGACGGCACGCGCGACATCCTGGCCCGCCTCGACGATGCTTGCGTGCGCGTCGAGCTTCACCAGCACAACAGCGGCAAGGGGGCGGCACTCCGTACCGGTTTCAGGCTTGCAACGGGCGAGTTCGTCGTCGTGCAGGATGCCGACCTCGAGTACGACCCTGCCGAGTACGGCGACCTACTCGCGCCGCTCATCGACAAGAAGGCCGATGTCGTCTACGGCTCCCGCTTCCTCTCCGGCCGGCCGCATCGAGTGCTCTACTTCTGGCACTCGCTCGGCAATCGGATGCTCACCCTTGCCTCGAACATGTTCACGGGCCTCAACCTCAGTGACATGGAGACCTGCTACAAGGCCTTTCGCCGCGAGGTGATCCAGTCGATCGAGATCGAGGAGGATCGGTTCGGGTTCGAGCCCGAGATCACCGCGAAAATCGCGAAGGGCCGCTGGGTCGTGTACGAGGTGGGCATCTCCTACTCGGGCAGAACCTACGCCGAGGGGAAGAAGATCGGCTTCCGCGATGCGCTGCGCGCCGTGTACTGCATCGTCTGGTACTCGTCGATCGCCGACCGAGCCCTACGTCGATGAGCCGCACCCGCAGACTCGCCCCGGCGGGATTCGACGATGCCGACCGTGTTCTCGTCGACGGGCTCGCCTCGCTTGAAGGGGCAGTGAACTACGCCTCGTGGCTCGCCGCACTCATCGAGCCTCACGCCAGGGGGCGGATCCTTGAGATCGGCGCTGGCAGCGGCACGATCACCGAGCGACTCATCCCGTTCGGTAAGGTCACCGCGCTCGAACCGTCGGCGGCGCTGGCCGGAAGCCTGCGAGAGAGACTGGGCGGCCAGGTCGCTGTCGTCGAGGGAACGCTCGAGCAACTTGGCGGCCACGAGCGATTCGACACGGCGGTCATGGTGAACGTGCTCGAGCACCTACCCGACGACGCCGATGCGCTCCGCCGCCTCGTCGGTCATCTCGCCGACGAAGGTCGCCTGGTCCTCTGGGTGCCGGCGTTCGAGGCGCTCTATGGCCGTTTCGACCAGATGATCGGCCACCATCGGCGCTACCGCTGTGCCGAACTGGTCGACGTCTGCCGCAAGGCCGGATTCGATGTCATCGACTGCCGGTACGCGAACCTTCCCGGCTTCTTCGCATGGTGGCTCATCGTGAGGGTCCTCCGACGCGCCCCGACTGCGGGCGGCCTCTCCACCCTCTATGACCGGCTGGCTGTGCCGGTCATCCGCCGCGTCGAGCGCAGGCTCCGGATGCCGTTCGGACAGTCGCTGCTGCTCGTCGCTGTTCGACCGGCCTCGTCGTAGGCCCTCGCACCCGGCGGCTCAGGCCGACATGCAGGTGGGTGGCGGCACGTCCACGGCGAAGCCATCGGTGCCGAGCGGCAACTCGACGACGGCCGCAACCTGACCCAGCGTGATCAACTCGGACACCAGTTCGGTAATGTCGTCAGGCAGCGACTCGTCGAGCACGAGCACGGTGTAGCCCCATCTGCGGGCGAGCGTGGCGACGAGGTCTGGGCGACCGGTGGCGCACAGGCGCTCGACCAGCTCAGCCTCCAGTTCGACAGCCTGTGCTGCCTCTGCCGAAGTTCGGACATCGGCGAGCGCGAGCACCGTTGCTCCGTCGAGCGCAGCGAAGTGGTCAATCATCCGCTGCGAGGTGACCAGCCACAGCGCTCCGTCGGCGTCGCCGGCGACGACTCGATGCGGCTGCACTCCCCACCTGCCCCACTCGCCGACACCGAGCCGGCCCGGACCGCTGTCGAACTCGACGACGAGGCCGAACGTGACGCTCCCGAGCGAGACGATGTCGACCTCGTCGAGCCGAAGACGGTCGCCTCGCTCGAGCCGCGCAGCGATTGCCGGGCGCAGCTGCTCCGCCAGCGCGGCGACGAGCTGTCCGTCCCGGCTGTGTGGCACCTCGGTGCCCGCTGCGCGGGCGACGCCCACGCCAGACAGCGCCAGCATCGCAACGACGACCGCGGCAGTGGAGCGAGCACGAGGAAGTGCCTGACCCGACCTCAGGTCGGCGAGCGAGCGGCGACGCAGCAGCCCCCATGCAGCGGTGCCGAGCCAGAGCCCGGTGAGCGGGACGAACCAGCGGACCACGTATTCGAAGAACGTCCCGAAGACCCGCGAGGCACTGAGGATGCCGAGGGCGGTCGTTCCTGCGAGCACAGACGTCCAGCGTCTCATCGCTGCGTCGGCACGCCACGCAGTCGATACGGCAACGACGACGATCAGCAATGTGGCAGCGGCGCCGACGACGCTGTGTCCGCTGCGCGCATCGCCAGCGGTGCTCGCCTGCCACATGCCCACGATGTTGAGCCGTGCTGCGGCGGCCTCCAGCGCTGCAGCGGCACCGACAGCTGCCTGCTGCGGAGCGAGGAACTGCTCGAGCACCTTGCGCAGGTTGCCGGTGCCGACGCGCGCCTGCTCGACGAGCGGCGGCAGCCAGGCGACCACTCCGGCGCCAGCCGACGCAGCGAGCGTTGCCGCCAGTCGCCGACATTCGTCGGCGGCGGCAGTCCGGAACCGCCACGCAACGGCGGTGGCCGCCACGCCAGTGAGTCCGCCGGCCACGACGGTGTAGCCGACATGTGTCTGCATGCAGTGCGACGCCACGAGCACCACCGGCACCAATGCCCACGCGTGCCCGAGCAGCGCCGCCCAGACGAGTGCCATCAGCAACGGCAGGGCGAACAGCGGCACCCACACATTCCACGGCTCGAGGAAGAACTGCGGGCCGAGTGCCACCACGGTCAGCAAGAGGCCGACGGCAATGCCTGCAGCGGCGCGCAGTCCGGCGAGTCGCGCCACGACGTGCACCGTGGCCGCAATTGCCGTCACGTGGAGCACTGCGACCGACGCCGCGAGAGCTCGCGCACCACCGCCGAGCAGCCAGTACGCCGGAGCAAGGAGGTACGCCATCGATGGCCCGGGCGTGGCACCGGTGCCTCGCACCCGTGCAGCGACGCCGACCAATGGCGGGTGCGACGGCACCGACCGCACGAGCAGTTCGGTGTGCGCGTAATCGCCGGTCAGGTGCCACGTCGACTGCCACGCGCCAACTACCACTGCGGCGATCACCATCGCCGCCGGAAGAGCCAGCAGTGCGGGCACCCGGCCGACGAGGCGTCGGACGACCTCGCTGGTCATCGCAGCAGTTCCACCACGAGTCGCGACACGCGCCCGGCACCGGCACCGCTCAGCAACCCGTTGGCGAGACGCACCTGCACGAAGCCCTCGCACCCGTCCCACCACTCGCACGCCATCTCGCGAGTTCCCGGGCCGCCGAGCAGGACTGTGGTGTCCGCCACGATCACACGGCCCTCGATGCCCTGCGCTCTCGACGCCGCGAGGCCGTCGAGGGCCGCCCCGACAGCGGCGTCGTGCACCCCGACCTGCGGAACGATGACGACGTCGCGGACTCCCGACGACAGGGCCGCCGCCAGCAGGGCGTCGATGCCGTCGCCGCACGACCCGAGCACGCCGAGCGACACCACCACCACGTCCGTACGGGAGGGGGCGGGGTTCTGCGCCGCGCGGCTGCCGAGCACGTCGGCACCGTCACACCAGCTGGCGGCGGACGACCACTCCACGTCGCGGCCGTCCTCCCGGAGTCGATCGCCGACCGCCCGCTCGTGGTCGCTGAGGAAGCCGTCGTCGAGGATCAGCACAGCACCGGGCCGATCACCACCCGCCAGCGAGCGCAGCGCAGGCCACGACCACCAGCCGACCGCCAGGGCGACGGCGATCGCCAGCAGCGTGCTCGCTCGGGGTCGCGTGGACGGCTGCACCGAAGGCCTCACCGGGCGCGCGTGCGGCTCGACACGGCCGACCACTGCACGACCGGACAGTAGCAGTCGCAGGGCCTCGACCGGCCGCCTCCGACCACTACTGTCGTCGTCGATGGGGGTGGACGCGCTGCACGTCGCACGGCCGCGGCCCGGCCTCCCAGGCGTGCTGCGCCGTGTCGACGCCGCCCTGTGGTCGACACGGACGTGGGTCGCCCTCCTTGCGGTGGGGGGACTGGCCGCCGCGGTCCACGCCGGAGCCTCGCGGCTGTCGCCGTCACGACGCTGGGCCTCAGCGGTGATGTCGTCGCTCGAGATCGCTGCGTCGCTCGGCGTGATTTCGGCGGTGGCCCTCTTGCTCGCCGCGGGGCCGCGCCGCCGGGTGGCAGGCGCCGCAGCCGGGGCATGGTGGCTGCTCGTCGCCGTAGCCCTCGCCTGCGCTGGATCGCTCCCGTCAGCGCCCGACGTCGCCTTCACCGCACTCGCCGGGCGCACGCTCGGCGGCGACCTCGCCGCGCTCCCGGCGGGAGGCGAGGCCCTCACTGTGCTCATCGTGGCGCTGACGGCGCCGACGCTGCGCCGACGCCGCTCGACGTCCCGTTGGCTGTCGACTGCAACGGCGCTCCTGATCGTTGGCCTTGCGGTGCGCGCGCTCGGCGTGATCGCTGGACTGGATCCGCACGGCTGGCTGCTCGGCTCGCCGATCGGCCAACTGCACCTCGTGGCCCTCGGTGTCATGGCCGCCCGTCGGGTGGCAGCCGCTACCGACTCGTCTCGCCCGCCTGCGATCGCACCGCGAGCACCTGACGCCGTCCTGCTCGCTGTCGGGGTCGGGACTGCAGTGGTCGGGCCGGCTGCCGTCATGCTCTTCATCCGCCAGGTACCCGAGCGCGTCGCCTCAGCTGACGGCTCGCTGACGATCGCAGGGTCGGCGATGATGCCGGTCGTCTGGGGCACGATCGTCGCCGCCGCAGCCGGGGCGATGGCCTGCGCTGTATTCGCCATCGGACTGGCCGCCATCGAGCGCGGCGGGATCGGCCACATCCTCGAGCTCGCAGCCCGCAGACGGGCGATTGGCACCGCCACAGCGGGCGCACTGCTGCTCCGCGTGTTCACGCTCTTCGCCGTCGCCCCGCGCAAGACCGATCTGGGTGACCCGCTCTTCTACCACACCACCGCGAATCTCCTCGCGAGAGGCGGTGGCTTCTGGGAGCCGAACCGATGGATCGCGCTTGGCGCGACTCGACCGTCGGCATTCCACGGGCCGCTGTACCCGGTGGTGCTCTCGGTCTCGTCGAGGCTCGGCGGCACCGGCTATCTCGATCACAAGATGACGTCCATCGTCATCGGCTCCGCCACAGTGGCCTCGGTCGGCGTGCTGGCATCGATCATCTGGGCTCGACTTCGCGGCGAACAGCGCGGCACCGTGACAGCCGGGGTCGTCGGGTTGCTGGCGGCGATCCTCGCTGCCGTCAATCCCAGCCTGTGGCTCGTCGACGGCCTGCTGTTCCCAGAGGGCCTGATGGCGCTGCTGGTCACCGTGGTGATGATCGCCTGCTATCGGTGGACGGCAGCACCACGCCTTCGCAACGCTGCCCTACTCGGCGCACTCGTGGCGCTCGCCGCGCTGGCGCGAGGCGAGGGCTTGCTCCTCGCTCCCCTTCTGATCGCGCCGCTGTTTCTGCTCTGCCGACGACTGCCGCTGCGCACCCGCGTGGGCCATGTCGTCATCGCCGCTGTCACGTGTATCGCCGTGCTCGCCCCCTGGACGGCTCGCAACATCGCCACGTTCGACGAGTTCGTGCCGCTGTCGACCAACGGCAACGAGGTGATGGTCTACTCGAACTGCGCCACCGCATACTCGGGGAAGTTTGCCGGATGGTGGGATTTCCAGTGCCAGGAGTCGCTGCGACGGGATGGTCTCGGACCCGATGAAGACGCGCTCGACGAATCGGAGGTAGCGCTGTTCTGGCGCGACGTCGGATTCGACTACGCACGCGAGCATGCCGACGAGCTTCCCCGCGTGATGGCGCTCCGCGTCCTGCGGCAGTGGGATCTTGCGCGGGCATGGCAGAACACCGAGCTGGGTGCGAGCGAAGGGCGAGATCCCACTGCCAGCAGACTTGCCCTGGCGCAGTACTACGCCATGGCAGGGCTGGGCGTGTTCGGACTGCTGGCGATGCGCAGGTCGCGGGTAACGCTGCTGCCGCTGACCGCACAGATCGCCTCGGTCACGATCACCGCCGCGCTCACCTACGGCACGATCAGGTTCCGGGCGCCGGCCGAGCCCGCACTCTGCGTGCTCGGCGCCATCGGCGGCGTCCTGGTGTTTCGCTGGCTCATGGCGTGGTACCGACGGCCGTCAGTGTCGCCGGATGCCGTCGACTCCCATGCGCTGGTGCTCGGCGGATCCCCTGCCGTCGCTGGCCGGCGACCCGGTCGGCCCTGGCCGTGGAGGACATGGGCTGCCCTCGGCGTGCCCGCTGTCCTGGTCGCCGCTGCGGTGCCGGGCCTGCTGCGCTCGACCGGCGGCAACATGGAAGAGGGATTCATGCTCGTCTTCCCCGAGCGGATGCTGCTCGGCGACCTCCCGAACCGCGACTTCCTCCACCTCTACGGGCCGGCGTCGCTGCACGCCCTGATGGCGTGGTACCAGGCCTTCGGCGTCCACATCACCGCAGAGCGCCTCTTTGGCCTGCTGCAGCACGTTGCGTTGCTGGGCGCGCTCTTCGCCCTGGCCCGACCGTGGGGCAGGGCGGCAGCCACTGGTACCGCCGCGCTCGGCGTCTTCTACGTGCTGGCACCGGTCGGCCTCACCGCCATGGCGTGGAACGGCGGGATCGCGCTTGCGGCGTGGAGTCTCGTGGCCGTGCTGCGCGCCGAGCACGTCGACCGCCCGCGGCGCCTGCTCGCGGCGAGCGGCCTCCTGGCGGGTCTCGCACTCAGTTTCCGACCGGACCTGGTCGTCGCGCTCCTGGCCGTCCATTGGTGGGCGTGGCGGCGGCACCGTCAGCCGCTCGTCCTACTGGGTGGGGTCGCTGCAGGCGCACTTCCCACCCTGGTGCACGTGGCCCAGGTCGGACTCTCCGCTGCGCTGCAGGGCATGTTCGTCGAGCCTGTCTTCCGGCTTCGGCCCGGTCGAGAACTGCCGAGTCCGCCCTCGTGGGACCGCCTCGACGGCTCGCTCCAGGCGGTGGCCGAACTCATTCCGCCTTGGTGGGCGCTGCCGCACCTGCCGGCGCCGATGTCGCTGTTCGCCTGGTTCTTCGTCGCCCTTGCAGCGCCTGTTGCACTGCTGATCGTCGCGCTGCAGACTCGTCGACGGGCACGCCTGGCGTCGTCTCCGGCGATATCGCGGCGCTCGGTCGTGCTGATGGGTGCGTCACTGCTCTCGATCGGCATCGTGCCGCAGGCGCTGCAGCGACCGGACAGTGCACACCTCGGGTGGGTCACGTGTATCTCGATTCCGATGCTCATCCCTGCAGTGATCGAGTACATCGGACGCAGGAATCCCCTGCGCGGCGTGCGGCAGAGGGCTGCAGCGGCGACGGCAGCGCTGATGGCACTCACGCTTGTCGTCGCGCCGCTGTTCACCTATCGCACGTGGCTGCTCCACGTGCGCGTCGGCATCGGCCAGGTGCAGGCACCGTTCCCGGTCGAGCGGGATGGGCGCGCCTTCTACCTTGGCGACTATGCAGCCTCACTCGATGCGCAGATGGTGGTGGACGACCTGTCGACCATGGCGGTCCCCGGCCAGTCGCTCATCGTCGGGCCGTCCGACCTACGACGAACCTGGTACAGCGACGTGTTCTTCTACCATCTCCTCCCCGAGCTCGAGCCGGGCACGTACTACATCGAGATGGACCC
>JBJTRF010000193.1:0-7914 GCA_046076025.1 Ilumatobacteraceae bacterium | reverse complement strand
TCGACGCCCTGGAAGAAGCCCGACGTGGCGAAGAGGCACGACGACTCGTCGTCGGTGAAGGCGCGCACGAGCGCCGACTTGGGCATGTCGCGCTGGGTGAGCACCCTGTGCTCGATGCGCTCGCGCACGGCGGTAGCGGCGGCATCCATTGCCTTGTAACTGGTGAACAGTGCCAGCGTCCGCCCGCCTGCGGCATCAATGAGGGCGGTGAGCTCGTCGTGGGTGGCCTCGGCGTACCCGGGATCGCGTGGGTCGGGAAGGTGCAGCGCGCAGTAGAGGAGGCTGTTCGACTCGTAGTCGAAGGGGCTGCCGACGTCGTGCTGGTCGTATTCGCCGTCGGGCAGGCCGACGCGCTCGGCGATCGACGAGGGGATGGTGGCGCTGGTGAGCACGCCGGTGCGCTGGGCCCACACGGAGGTGAATAGGTGCTCACCGACGTGCAGCGGCGCGATCTCGAGGCGCGGCGACTCGGGCGAGCCGCCGACGAAGGCGACGAAGCCGGTGAGGTCGCGCAGCACCGAGTCGATCTCCTCCATCAGCCGCGTGACGAGCTGCTGTGAGCGCAGCTTGCGCTGCTGCATGTCGGGCAGCGTGGTCGAGATGCGTGCCAGCGCCGACTGGGCACCCTGCAGGCGCGTGCGCAGGTCGACGAGCATGGCTCGTGCGTCGTCGGGCAGGGGGATCGGCAGTCGCTGCCCGATGAGGCCGCCCAGCACCTCGCGCACGAGCGACGGTGCATCCATGATCGGCGCCATCACCGGCGGGTCGTCGAGGATGCGGCGCAGCACTGCGGCGACCCGCATGAATCGGCCGCCGCTGATCTGGCTGCCGACGGTGTCGCTCATCACGTCCTCGAGCTGGTGTGCCTCGTCGACGACGACGAGATCGTGCTCGGGCAGCAGCGCATTGCGGCTGGCGACATTCAGGCCGTAGAGGTGGAGGTTGACGACGAGCACGTCGACCTCCTCGGCCCGGCCCCGCGCGAACTCGGCGAAGCAACCGCCGCTGAGCTTGCAGCTGCCGGCGCCCGGGCACTCTTCGCTGCCGACGCTCACCGCCTGCCAGGCGCGGTCGGAGGGCGACCAGTCGAGCTCGGCCGCGTCGCCGGTGGTGGTGGTCTTCGACCACTCGATGAGACGCGACACCTCGGCCTGCGTGGTGGCTGCCATGTCGTCGAGCTCGAGCTGCGTCTGCGGGCTGGACGCGGCACTCTCGAGCTCGGCGACGCGCTGCACGCACACGTAGTTGCTGCGGCCCTTCAGCACCGCCCACCTGAACGGGATGCCGAGGTGCTGCTCGAGGAACGGCAGGTCCTTGTCGGCGAGCTGATCTTGCAGCGCCTTTGTGGCGGTGGCCACCACCGTGGGCTTGCCGGCCACGAGTGCCGGGACGAGATACCCGATGGTCTTGCCGGTGCCGGTGCCGGCCTGCACCACGGCATGCCGACCGGTGCGGATGGCATCGGACACTGCGAGGGCCATGGCTTCCTGGCCCGGCCGCACCTCGGCGGCGGGAAGGGCGCCGGTGACGCGGGCGAGCGCGGCGCGCACCGCGCCGTGACGCCGCGAGCGGGCGCCGGAAGGCTCTACGACGGCTGCGGCGCCGCTTGCATCGCCAATGTCGTCGGCTGTCTTGTCCGCGATCTCGTCCGTCATCTCATCGGGCTGGTGGTCGTGGTCGCTCATCGGCAGAGTGCCAGCGCTGCGTCGAGCTCGGCGGCGTCGAACTCGGGCCACGGCCGGTCGGTGAAGTACACCTTCGACTGCGCGCTCTGCCACAGCATGAAGTTGCTCACCCGCAGCTCGCCCGAGGTGCGCACCAGCACGTCGACGGGCGGCATCTGCGGCACGTAGAGGTTGGCCTCGATCGACTCGGCGGTGATCGGGCCGCCGGCTGCGGCTGCGCGACGTGCGGCGTGCACCAGCTCGGCGCGGCTGCCGTAGTCGAAGGCAACCGTCAGGACCATGCCGGTGTTGTGGCGGGTGTCGTCGATGGCCTTGCGGATGGCGCGCTGCACGTAGCGCGGCGTGCGGGCCTCGCGCGTGTCGAATGGCCGGCCCATCCACTGCACGCGGACGTTGAGCTCATTCAGCTCCTCGACCCGGGCGAACAGCTTCTTGTGCAATCCGAGGATGTGGCGCACCTCGGCTCGCGGCCGCACCCAGTTCTCGGTGCTGAATCCGAACACGGTGAGCCAGCCGACATTGCGGCGCACCGCGACGCGCACGAGGCGGGCGAGGTTCTCCTCGCCCTCGGTGTGGCCGGCGGTTCTCGGCAGGCCGCGGGCCTTGGCCCAGCGGCCGTTGCCGTCCATGATGCAGGCGACGTGCACTTGCCGCGTGCCCGTGCCCCCGTCCGACCCGCCCGTGCCGTTCGAGGGTGTCGCGCCGGTCGAGGGCGTCGCGCCGGGCTCACTGCTCACGGTGGCCACGCTAGTGGGGCTGCCTGCGCCGCCGCCGCTGTCGTGGGACAATGGCGGCCATGGCCCGCATCGGCGAACGGCGCTCTGCATCAGTCGGCGACGCGGCCGCCGCCCTCGACACCGCACCCGACGATGCCGCCGATGCCACCCTCTGGCACGTGCTGCTGGTGGGGGGCACGCGGGCGCAGTGGCAGGCCCTCGACGACGATGGCTGGTCGCGGTTGATGGCAGGGCTCGGTGCCGTCGCCGATGGCGTAGGGGCTAGGTGGCTCGTGCTGCGGCCGCTCGACGACGCGGCCTCGGCGGGGGCGGGAGCCGCGCCGGCCGTGCGCCGGCAGGCGGTGGGCGGCTGCACGGTGACAGCCGATGCCGAGGTAGACGGCCGGGCCAGGTTCGTGGCGGCGGTCGAGTCGCTGCGCCGGGACGGCGTGGCGATCGCCGAGGAGGCCGTCGACCGCGTGCTCGACGCGCCGGCTGAGGCGAATCCCGACCTCGCCGTGGTGCTCGGCCCGGCCGAGTGCTGGCCGCGGCCGCTGATGTGGGAGCTCGCCTACAGCGAACTGGTGTACCTCGACGTGCCGTGGGATGCGCTGCAGCCGGCGCACCTCGCCGACGCGATCACGGCCTATGCGCAGCGCCACCGTCGCTTCGGCGGGGTCGACTGAGACTGCGGCCGGAGCCGGGACGACGCGCATGCCGAGCCACCTGTATCGCGACACGGGCGTCGTGCTGCGCACCTACAAGCTGGGCGAGGCCGACCGCATCGTCGTGCTGCTCACCGAGGAGCACGGCAAGGTGCGTGCCGTCGCGAAGGGCGTGCGCAAGACCAGTTCGCGGTTCGGTGCCCGGCTCGAGCCGATGAGCCATGTGCGGCTGCTGCTGGCGCAGGGTCGCGAGCTCGACATCGTCAGCCAGGCCGAGGCAGTCGACACCCTCGCGCCGCTGGTGGGCGATCTCGACCACATCACCGCCGGCATGGCCGTGCTCGAGGCCGCCGACCAGGTGGCCCTCGACCGCGAGCCGGTGCCGCACCTCTATCGAATGGTGGTGGGCGCGCTGCGCACCATTGCCGAGCGCTCGGGCCCGCTGGTGGTGCCCGCCTTCTACTGGAAGCTGCTGGCATCCGAGGGCGTGCGGCCCGAGCTCGACGGGTGCGTGCGCTGCGGCGAGACCGGGCCGATCGCGGCATTCGACATGGCCGAGGGCGGCGTGCTGTGCCGTGCCTGCCGTACCGGCCAAGCCATCACCCCCGAGGCGCTGGCGCTGATGCGGCTCATCCTGGGCGGCGGGCTGAACGAGGCGCTCGGCGAGCCCGAGTCGAGGGTCACCCACGAGGTGTCGGCACATGCCATGCGGGCACTCGAGTTCCACCTCGAGCGCCGGCTGCGCACGGTGCGCATGTTCGAGCGGCACTGACGCCGACCACCACTGCCCCGCCGGGAGTCACGGCGAGCAGGGCGGTGGCCGCCGTAGCCTTGCCGGTCTATGGCCGCGACCGAACTCGACCAGATCGTCAACCTCGCCAAGCGCCGCGGGTTCGCCTACCCGTCGGCCGAGATCTACGGCGGGTTCCGCAGCAGCTACGACTACGGTCCGCTGGGCTCGCTGATGCTGCGCAACGTGCGCGACGCATGGATCCGCACGATGGTGCAGGAGCGCGACGACATCGTGCTCATCGACGCCGCCATCCTTGCCCCGCCGCAGGTGTTCGAGGCCAGTGGCCACCTCGCCAACTTCAGCGACCCGCTCGTCGACTGCACCAAGTGCAAGCAGCGGTTCCGCGAGGATCACCTCGACGACAGGGACACCTGTCCGGGCTGCGGCGCCAAGGGCTCGTTCACCGAGGCGCGCGCCTTCAACCTGATGTTCAAGACGTACGCCGGCCCGGTGGAGGGCTCAGGGGCCGAGGTGTACATGCGGCCCGAGACGGCGCAGGGCATGTTCGTCAACTTCGCCAACGTGCTGCAGACGAGCCGCAAGAAGCCGCCGTTCGGCATCGCCCAGGTGGGCAAGAGCTTCCGCAACGAGATCACGCCGGGCAACTTCATCTTCCGCACCCGCGAGTTCGAGCAGATGGAGTGCGAGTTCTTCGTGCCGCCTGCCGAGAGCGCGCAGTGGTATCGCTACTGGTGCGATGCGCGGCTGCAGTGGTACATCGACCTCGGCATCCCCGCCGACATGCTGCGCCTGCGCGAGCACGACGCCGACGAGCTGAGCCACTACTCAGCGGGCACGGCCGACATCGAGTTCCGCTATCCGTGGGGCTGGGGCGAGCTCGAGGGCGTCGCCCAGCGCACCGACTACGACCTCAACCAGCACGCGTCGCACAGCGGCGAGAAGCTCGACTACTTCGACCAGGCCACCAATGAGCGGTACGTGCCGTACGTGATCGAGCCGGCAGCCGGCGTGAACCGGGCGATGGCCGCCTTCCTGCTTGCCGCCTACGACGAGGATGTCGTCAACGATGAGCAGCGCACCGTGCTGCGCCTGCACCCGCGCCTCGCCCCCTACAAGGTGGCGGTGCTGCCGCTCAGCAAGAAGGACACGCTCACGCCGCTGGCACACGAGCTGCGCCGCACGCTGAGCCAGCGGTACATGGTCGAGTATGACGAGACGCAGGCCATCGGCCGCCGCTATCGGCGCCAGGACGAGATCGGCACGCCGCTGTGCGTGACCGTCGACTTCGACTCGCTCGAGGACCACGCCGTCACCATCCGCGACCGCGACACCACGGCGCAGGTGCGGGTGCCGATCGCGGATCTCATGGGCGAGGTGTCGGCAAGGCTGGGCTTCTAGTAGCCCCAGGCACCGGTCGCCGTGCCGCACGGAGAGCCGCTCGCTACCGGCTGATACGGTGCCGCCACGCAGCGACGGTCGAGAGGGAGACGGGCAGATGAGCGGTACGACATCAGGCAAGGTGGGCGTGTGGGTGACGCTGACGCTGAAGCCCGGCATGCGCGACGAGGCGGCTGCGGCGATCAACGAGGCGCTCGAGGCCGTGCAGGGCGAGGCGGGCACACTCGTCTACGTGCTGAACGCCGATGCCGCCGACGAGAACCTGCTGCACTTCTACGAGGTGTACGCCAGCCAGGACGCGATGAATGCCCACATGGGCTCGGACTGGTTCAAGGTCTTCAGCCCCAAGTTGGTGCCGTTCCTCGGCGGCGCGCCGAAGTTCCAGATGCTCGCCCCGCTCGGCGGCAAAGGCATCTAGCCGTGGTCGGGCGGCCGTGACAGCCCCGCGGCACTGCCAGCAGGCGACCGCCCCGCGACCGGAAGCTCGCCGGCTCAGTGCAGCGACACTGGCGACTCGTGTCCAGCTCGTGAACGGCGAGGCCTGATCCCGTGACCGTCGCGGGCACCTATCTCGACCGCATCCTGGCCCGTCACCGCGAGGTGGCTGCCGCCGACACCCGTTCGGTCGAGGCACTGCTCGAGGCTGCCCGCGCGATGCCGCCGGCACGCGGCTCTCGCGATGCGCTCGCCGGCCTCGGCCACCTCGCGGTCATCAGCGAGGTGAAGCGGCGCTCGCCGTCGAAGGGCGACCTGTACGCGGGTCTCGACCCCGCAGCGCTTGCGGGTGATTACGCACGCGGTGGGGCCTCGTGTCTCAGCGTGCTCACCGATGCAGAGTTCTTCGGCGGCTCGGCTGCCGACCTACAGGCTGCCTGCGCAGCCGTGTCGCTGCCGGTGCTGCGCAAGGACTTCACGGTGTGCGAGCACGACGTGCTCGATGCCCGGCTGATGGGCGCCGACTGCGTGCTGCTCATCGCCGCGGCGCTGTCGACGGCCGAGCTGGTGGCGTTCCACTCGCTCGCCGTCGAGATCGGCCTCGACGTGCTGGTCGAGATCCACGACGAGCGCGAGCTCGAAGCTGCGCTGGCGGCCGACGCCACGCTGGTGGGCGTGAACCAGCGCGACCTGGTCACCTTCGCCGTGGACCACGACCGTGCCCTGCGGATGGCCGGCGTGATGCCGGCACAGGTGGTGAAGGTCGCCGAGAGCGGCGTGCGCGGCCCCGACGACGCGGGGCGCCTCTACCGGGCCGGCTACCACGCCGTGCTGGTGGGGGAGACCCTCGTCACCTCGGGCGACCCGGCGGCAGCGGTCGCCGCGCTCGTCGCCGCCTGACGGCTACCGTCGCGACGTCATGTTCGTGAAGATCTGCGGCATCACCAGCGAGGACGACGCCCTCTTCGCCGTGGCCATGGGGGCCGACGCGCTCGGGTTCGTGTTCGCCCCGTCGCCGCGACAGATGGCCCCGCAGCAGGTGTACGACATCTCCCGGCGCCTGCCGCCCGAGATCCTCACCTTCGGCGTGTTCCGCGACGAGCTGCCCGACCGGGTGATCGACACCGTCAGCCGGGCGGGCCTGAAGGGTGCCCAGCTGCACGGCCACGAGACCCCGGGCATGGTGGCCGAGGTGGGCGAGCAGGTGCGCTACGTCATCAAGGCGGTGGCAGCCGGCTCGCCCGATGCCCGCCGGGCACGCGACTTCGCCACCGACCTGATCCTCGTCGACGCGCCCACGCCCGGCTCGGGCCAGGTGTTCGACTGGGGACTGCTGGGCGAGGTGCCCGAGGGGCCGCGCCTCATCCTCGCCGGCGGGCTCGACCCCGACAATGTGGCTGCGGCGGTGCAGCGGGTGCGCCCGTGGGGCGTCGACGTGTCATCGGGCGTCGAGCGCTCACCTGGCCGCAAGGACCCGCTGAAGGTGAAGTACTTCATCGAGCGGGCACGGGAGTCTGCTCCCGAGCCGTACCTCGGTGACGACGACCTGCCGTACGACTGGGACGACGAGTAGACGACGAGTAGACGACGAGTAGTAGTTGCCCGTCAATCTCGGCGAAGATGTAGCCATGGACATGCCCATCGAGAGTCCCGTGTCGATCATGTCGGCGCCTTCGGCGACCGGCCGGTTCGGCGAGTTCGGCGGCCGGTTCGTGCCCGAGACGCTGGTGCCCGCCTGCCAGGAACTCGAGGCGGCATTCGCCGAGGCATGGGGCGACTCGGTGTTCCGCGCCGAACTCGACCACATCCTGCGCACCTATGCGGGCAGGCCCTCGATCCTCACCGAGTGCCACAACCTCGGACGCATGCTGGGGATCCGCCTGCTGCTGAAGCGCGAAGACCTCAACCACACCGGCTCGCACAAGATCAACAACGTGCTCGGGCAGGCGCTGCTGGCCAAGCGCATGGGCAAGCAGCGCCTCGTCGCCGAGACCGGCGCCGGCCAGCACGGCGTGGCATCGGCAACCGCTGCGGCGCTGATGGGCATGGAGTGCAAGGTGTACATGGGGGCGGTCGACGTCGAGCGACAGGCCCTCAACGTGTTCCGCATGAAGCTGCTCGGCGCCGAGGTCGAGGCCGTGCACCGCGGTAGCCGTACGCTGAAGGACGCAGTCAACGAGGCGATGCGCGCCTGGGTGGCCAATGTAGAGAACAGCAACTACTGCCTCGGCTCGGTGATGGGCCCGCACCCATATCTGTTC
>JBJTRF010000192.1:0-25095 GCA_046076025.1 Ilumatobacteraceae bacterium | reverse complement strand
GAGACGGTGCCCGATCCCTGGTTGGCGACATAGAGGCGGGCGCCGGCGGGGTTGACGGCGATTCCTGCGGGGGAGCTGCCGACGGTGATGGTGTCGACGACGGTATTGTCGGAGGTGTCGATGACGGAGACGGTGTTCGATCCAAGGTTGCTGACATAGGCATGGGAGCCCGTGTCGTCGAATGCGATTCCCCACGGCTGCGTCCCGACGGCCACCGAGGCAACGACGCTGTTGTCGGACGTGTCGATGATGGACACTCGGCCTGAACTGAAGTTGGTGACGAAGAGCCGAGCCCCACTGTCGCCGACGCGCACGCCGACAGGGCCGGAGAAGCCGGTGATGATGGCGGCAATGCTGTTGTCGGAGGTGTCGATGACGGTCACGGTGCCGGCGCCGAGATTGGCGACATAGGCACGCGTGCCGGCCGGATTGACAGCGACGCCGTACGGGCCAGACACCCCGCTGATCGTCGTAGCGAGGCTGCCGTCGCCGGTGTCGATGACCGACACTGCGTTCAACCCGAAGTTCGTGACGTAGAGCAGGGAATTCGAGGGGTTGACTGCCGCGAAGTGCGCATTTCCGCCGACCGCGATGGTGCTGGGGTCGCAGGTCGGCACGGTGGTGCTGGTGGATGTGGTGCTCGTCGACGTGGTGGTGGTCGTGCTCGTGCTCGTGGTGGTGGAAGTTGAAGTGGTGCTCGGGGGCACGGTGGTGGTGCTGGAGGTGGAGGTCGACGTGGTGCTGCTCGACGGGCCGACACACGCGAACTGCTGCTGGGCAGACTTGCCCGAGCCGCCGGTGCCGAGATAGATCCGCACCCCGCTGACGTACCAGGTGCCGATCAGTGCCGCAGCGGGAGTGGCGACCACGACGGAGCCGCGGGTCTCACCGCTCGCAGGGGTGACTGTGCTCGAGGCAGTGGGGCTCTTGCGGGTGATGCTGCGACCGGAGGGGCTGACGTAGTCGACCACGACCGAGCGGGTGGCGAAGTTGCTCCACGACACCGTGACCGAGGTGTCGACACCGCCGGGGCAGGCGTCGACGCTGATGGTCGGCTTTGAGCCGGCGGCGCTCCACGCCGTCGCTGCGGAGAGGCAGGCAATGACCGAGGTGATGGCGACGGCAATCGTTCGCCGTGTCATGCGCCAACCGCCCTGTCATTCACCGCCACCGGCTGCACGGTAACCCGTCGGCACACCCCGCCCGCCGCCGACGAGGATGCCCAGGCAGCGCCTGGGGTTGCGCAGTTCGATCGTCGACAGGCGCACGCTGCCCGGCAGGTCGGCCTCACCGTGATCGGGAGCTGACGGACGGCAGCGCGGCGCGGCTCGCCGTAGTTGACGGAATCTTGACTGTTGCCGGATAATGGCGGGGCCGATGCACAGTGGTCGGTAGTGGCACGCCATCCTGGGCGTGCGCCGAGAACAGGAGCCCGACATGCCCCGCATCCTCGCCAAGATCACCGGAAAGACGCTCACGGCTGCCGCCGCCTCGCTCGCCATGGTGGGCACGGCCGGCGCCGCCCTCGGTACGTCGTACTCGGCGCTCGAGGTCACCGACACGACATCGGTCGAGACCACCGTCGACACGGTCGCCCCCGACACCACCGCACCCGAGGTGACGGTCGTCGAGACCACCGTCGCCGACACCGTGGTGGACACCACGCTCGCCGAGTCGGCGCCCGAGGGCGCCAACGGCCTGTGCGTGGCGATGAAGAAGGGCGAGGAGCGCGGCCGTCCGAAGAACACCGAGCTGAAGTCGTTCGGCCGAGTGGCCGGTGCCGCATCTGCAGCCGGCGTGGGCGCCGGCGACTACTGCGACGAGGTGCTCGCCGCGAAGGCTGCGGCCTCGGCCGACGACGACAGCGATGACGACGCCGTCGAAGACGACGACGCTGACGACAGCGACGACGACATGGAGACCGACGACGCGGAGACCGGCGACAGCGAGGGCTGATCCCCCACGGCCGCCCGTTGGCGGCCGCATCGGGCAGGTGCTGCTGCGCAGTACCGTCGGCGCGTGGACCAACTCGCCGAACTCGGCTTCTACGGGCTTGCTGGGGCGCCGCGGTCGCCCGCCGACCTGCTCGACGAATGCCGCCAGGGCGAGGCGCTCGGCCTCGGCTCGGTCTTCCTCAGCGAGCGGTTCAACATCAAGGAGGCAGTGACGCTGTCGGGTGCCGCCGCTGCGGCAACCACCACCCTGGGCATCGCCACCGGCGTCACCAACCACAACACGCGCCATCCGATCGTGACGGCCAGTTACGCCACCACGATGCACCGCCTCACGAGCGGGCGCTTTGCCCTCGGCCTCGGCAGGGGCATGGACCGCATGTTCGACGCATTCGGCCTGCCGCGCATCACCACCGCGCAACTTGACGACATCGCCGGGCTGCTGCGACGCCTGTGGCAGGGAGAGGTGGTGATCGGCCACGACGGCCCGGCAGGGACGTGGCCGGTGCTGGCCCTCGACCCCGACTTCCGCGAGGACATTCCGCTGCTGATGAGCGCCTTCGGGCCGCAGAGCCTGCGCCTCGCCGGTCGCGCCTACGACGCGGTGCTGCTGCACACCTTCTTCGCCGACGATACGCTGCAGCGCTGCGTGGCCACCGTGCGCGAGGCGGCCGAGGGCGCCGGGCGCGATCCCGCAGCGGTGCGCGTATGGAGCTGCTACGCCGTCGTGGGCGACTGGCTGGCCCCCGAGGTGCGGCTGAAGAAGACGGTCGGCCGCATGGCCACCTACCTGCAGGCATACGGCGACCTGATGGTGCGCACCAACCAGTGGGATCCAGCCGTGCTCGAGCGTTTCCGCGCCGATTCGCTGGTGTCGTCGTTCCGCGGCGCGCTCGATGCCAAGGCCACTACGGCCGAGCTCGAGCATGTCGCCACGCTCATCCCCGACGAGTGGCTCGCTGCCGCAGCAACCGGCACGGCCGAGCAGTGCGCGCGGGCGGTGCTGCACCAGTTCGACCTTGGTGCCGACAGCGTGATCCTGCATGGCGCGTCACCGGCCGAACTGGCGCCGGTGGTGGAGGCCTACCGGCGTATCCGGCCGGACGCGCGGTTCGCCGGTCTCGAGGCCAACCCGGGCCGGCCGCGCCACGGCGGCTGATCAAGCGACGGTCGGGTGCGCGCCGTGCCGTTCGGGTTGGACGGCGCACGGGTGCTCTGACACCCTGACGGGCAATGTTCCTCGCCTGGCACGAGATGCGGCGCGCCAAGGTGCGCTTCGGGCTGCTCACCGGCGCCGTCGGCCTGCTGGTGTTCCTCATCCTCTTCCAGCAGGCGCTGCTCGGCGGCCTCATCACGCAGTTCATCGGTGCGCTGCGCAACCAGTCGGCCGACGTGCTCGTGTACAGCGACCAGGCGCGCAAGAACCTCGAGGGCTCGATCATCCTCCCTGAGCAGCTCGCCGCGGTGGGCGAGATCGACGGCGTGCAGCGCGCTGCGCCGCTCGGCGAGGCGACGTTCACCGTCGACGCCGGCGGCGACGATGTCGATGCGGTGATCTTCGGCTACGAGCTCGGCGGGCCAGGCGCGCCCGCAACGCTCACCGAGGGCCGGCTGCCGGCTGCGCCCTACGAGGCGGTCGCCAGTTCCAAGGACCGCGCCGACGGCTTCGACATCGGCGACACGGTGACGGTGCTGCCGGGCGGCGACCCCATCACCGTGGTGGGCCTCGCCCGCGACATCAACTACTCGGTGGCGCCGGTGCTATTCGTCGACTTCGCCACGTTCGAGGCCGCCAAGCGCATCCGCAATCCCGATGCGCTCGCCATCGTGCCCAGCGCAGTGGCGGTCGAGGTGGCCGACGGCGAGTCGCCCGACATCGTTGCGGCGCGCATCAGCGCGGCCGTCAACGGGGTCGAGGCACTCACCCGCCAGCAGGCTGTCGACGGGTCGCCCGGTGTCAGCAGCGTGCGATCCAGCTTCGCGGTGATCCTCGGCCTGTTCTATCTCGTGGTGCCGCTGGTCACCGGGCTGTTCTTCCTCATCGTCACGTTCCAGAAGGCGTCGGCGCTGACGCTGCTGCGCGCCATTGGCGCGCCCGCACGGGTGCTGGTCGTGTCGCTGCTGGTGCAGGTGGTGGCGGTGATGGCGCTCGGCTCGGTGCTCGCTGCCGTGCTGTACGCCGGGGCGCTGCAGGGGGTGCAGAACCTCGGCGTGCGCGTCGAGGCGATGCCGGTGGTGATCACGTCGCTCGTCGTGCTGGCGCTGGCACTGCTGACGTCACTGGTGGCGGTGCGGCGCGTGCTGCGCATCGATCCGCTGTCGGCCACGACCGGTGCGGGGGTGCAGGCGTGAGCGCCTTCCGGCTTCCGCTGCGCGAGTTGCGCCGCCGGCCGTCGCGGTTCGCGGTTGCCACGATCGTGCTGGCGTTCCTCACGACTCTGCTGCTGTTCCTCGGCGGACTGCTCGACGGGCTGTTCCTCGGCTCGACCGGTGCGATCCGAGCCCAGCAGGCCGATGCGATCGTGTTCTCGTCGACGGCTCGCGACTCGTTCCTGCGCAGCCGCATCGAGCCCGAGCTGCGCGCCGAGGTCGCGGCGGCGAGCGGCGTCGACGAGGTGGGCGGCCTCGGCTTCGTGCTGCTCGGTGCCGCAGTACCCGGCAGCGACGAGCTCGCCGATGTGGCCGTAGCCGGCTACGAGGTGCCGCCCGCCGGCGTGCCGACGCCTCCCGCCGGCGGCACGGGCATCGCCGACTCGCGCCTGCGCGACGACGGCGCCAAGGTGGGCGACACCCTGCTTGTCGGGCCGGCGCAGAGCCCCATCGAGATCGTTGGCTTCGTCGACGACACCGCCTACCTGCTGCAGTCGACGATCTGGGTGAGCCTCGACACGTGGCGCGACGTGCAGAACGCCAACCGTCCCGATGCCGCGGTGGGCGACGACGTGGTGCAGGCGCTCGTGGTGCGGGGCGACAGCGTCGTACCCGACGAGATCGATGCGGCAACGGGCGGTGCCACCAGCTCGCTGACGGTCGACGAGGCCGTCTACGCCCTGCCGGGCGTGCGCCAGCAGGAGTCGACGTTCAACCAGATCATCTACTCCACGCTGGTGGTGGTGCTGTCGGTGGTGGGTCTGTTCTTCAGCCTGCTCACCATCGAGCGGCTCTCGCTGTACGGGGTGCTGAAGGCGATCGGCGCATCCGATCGTCGGCTGTTCGCCGGCATCGTGGTGCAGGCCACCGCCGTCACGCTCATCGCCTACGCGATCGGCTCGCTGCTCGCCTTCGGGGCGGTGGCCGGCCTGCCGCCGGGGGTTCCATTGCAGCTGACGTCGGGCCGGTTCGTCTCCACGTTCGTCGGCCTGCTGGTGGCATCGGTGCTCGGCAGCGCCATCTCGCTGCGACGCGTCACGCGTGTCGATCCCGCCTCGGCGATCGGCACCGCGTCATGACCGCACTCGTTCTCTCACTCGCATCCCACCCGGAGGTTCGGCAATGACCGTGCTCGACATGCGCGATGTGCGCAAGGTGTACCGCAGCGGCGACGACGAGGTCGTCGCGCTCGACCACGCCACTCTGCAGGTGGAGCCCGGCGAGATCGTCGCCCTGCTCGGTCCCTCGGGCTCGGGCAAGACCACCCTGCTGTCGATCGCCGGCGGCCTGCTGACACCCACCGAGGGCAGCGTGGTGGTGGGCGGCACCGACATCTCGGGCCACTCGCCGCGCGAGCTCACCGAGTTCCGACGGCGATCGGTCGGGTTCGTGTTCCAGTCGGTGAACCTCGTGCCGTTCCTCACTGCCGAGGAGAACCTGCTGGTCGTCGACGAGATCGGCGGCGGGCGGGGCGGCAAGGCGGCCAAGGAGCGGGTGCGTCAGCTGCTCGGAGAGCTCGGCCTCTCGCACCGCACGCGCAACCTGCCGTCGCAGCTGTCGGGCGGCGAGCGCCAGCGAGTGGCAATCGGCCGCGCGCTGTTCAACAACCCGGCGCTCGTGCTGTTCGACGAGCCCACCTCGGCGCTCGACACCTCGCTGGGCGAGCAGGTGATGGCGCTCATTCGCTCGGAGATGAAGGCCCGCAGCACGGCATCGGTGATCGTCACCCACGACACGCGCATGACGCACTTCGCCGATCGCGTGGTGCGCATCGTCGACGGTCGTCTCGGCGCCCCCGAGCCCGCCTCGGCGTAGGCCGCGTGTGCCCGGGCGGCGCCGGTGGCGTCACTCGTCGCGCTGCATCGTGGCCCAGAGGCCGGCCTCGTGGAGGCGAAAGACGTCGATCTCGGCCTTCTCGCGCGTGCCGTTGCTGACGACGGCGCGGCCCTTGTGGTGCACGTCGAGCATCAGCGCAGTTGCCTTCTCGAGGCTGTAGCCGAACAGCTTCTGGAAGACGAAGGTGACGTAGCTCATCAGGTTGATCGGGTCGTTCCACACCAGCACGATCCAGGGCTTGTCGGTGTCGACCTGCTCGTCGCGCTCCGTATCGGTGCCCGTGTCGGCCGGTGCCGACGTCACCGGCATCGCCATCGGCCGCCAGGGCACGACCGCTGCGGCGCCTCTCGGCACCAACTCGGTAGACCGGCGCACCGGTCGTGCCACGGTTCCGGGTGTCGGGGGAACCATCGGCAGCACGGGATCATTGTGCCGCGTGTCGGCCGTGTGGTGCGCGCAGCGGGCGTTCCGTACGATGGGCGCATCATGAACGTCGGCTCGCGCCCCATCGTGCCCTCGCGGCTGGCGCCGGGCGGCGTTGCCCACGGATCACGCCGCCAGCCCACCACCCGCATCGGCGGCTTCATCGCCCTCACCAAGCCGCGCATCATCGAGTTGCTGCTCATCACCACCGTGCCCACGATGGTGGTCGCGGCCGAGGGATGGCCGCGCACCGCACTGGTGCTCGTCACGCTGGTGGGCGGCACGCTGGCGGCCGGCGGCGCCAACGCCATCAACATGGTGGTCGACCGCGACATCGACCGACTGATGCCGCGTACACAGGGCCGTCCGCTCGTCACCGGCCTCGTGTCGCCGCGCGAGGCGATGGTGTTCGCGATCGCGCTGGAGGTGCTGGCCTTCGCCGTGCTGTGGAGGTGGGCCAACCTGCTGGCGGCCGTCCTGGCGCTGTCGGCGACGCTGTTCTACGTGTTCGTCTACACGCTGTGGCTCAAGCGCACGAGCACGCAGAACATCGTCATCGGCGGGGCGGCGGGTGCCGTGCCGGTGCTGGTGGGCTGGGCGGCGGTGCGCGACGGCCTGTCGTGGACTCCGGTCGTGCTGTTCGTGGTGATGTTCCTCTGGACGCCGCCGCACTTCTGGGCATTGGCTATCCGCTACGCCGACGACTACCGCACGGCGGGGGTGCCGATGCTGCCGGCAGTCAGCACGCTGGCCGTGACGGTGCGCAAGATGGTGGCGTACACGGCCGTGATGGTGGCCGGCACGCTGGCGCTGTGGCCCGTGGCAGGCCTCGGGCCCGTGTACGGCATCTCGGCCTCGGTGTTGGGCGCCCTGTTCCTGTGGGCGACGGTCGACCTCGGCCGCGACCCCACCGAGCAGCGCTCGATGCGGGTCTTCGCGTTCTCGATCACCTACGTCACCCTGCTGTTCGCTGCGCTCACCGTCGACGTGCTCGTCCGGCACGGCATCGACGCTGCCTACGGCGGCTGACCGGTCGGTATCGGCCGACGGCCGGGCAGGGCAGCGGTCATGGATGCCGTGGCGGATGCTGTGACGGATGCCGTCGGCAGGGCGAAACCGAGGATTTCCCCCTTGGCGACGCCCTGTGGGTAATCTCGCACTTGACATTCCACCCGTCCTGTCGACAGCGGGTTCCGCCATGCGCGCACCCGAGACGAAACGAGTTCGCTGCCAATGACTGCCATCGAAACCGCCGCACCCAGCGCTGGCTCGGCTGGCGCAGGCCTTGCGGCCGTCGCCGACTGGGTCACCACTACCGACCACAAGCGCATCGGCCGCCTTTACATCGGCGTGTCGGGACTCCTGCTGGTGGCGGCCGCTGCCGTGTCGGCGCTGCTGTCGCTCGAGCGCGTCGACATCGACCGCCAGCTGGTCGACATCAACTCGCTCACGCAGCTGTTCGCGCTGGCGCGCACCGGCCTGCTGTACCTCGGCCTGGCGCCGATGCTCGTCGGCGTGGCCATCGCCGTGGTGCCGCTGCAGCTCGGCTCTCGCTCGCTCACCTTTCCCCGCCTCGCTGCCGGAGGGTTCTGGCTGTGGCTGTTCGGCGCCGTGCTGGCCATCTACTCGCTGCTGCTGAACGGCGGGCCCGGCGGCGGCAATCCGCGTTTCGTCGATCTCTACATGCTGTCGATGGTGCTCATCATCGTCGGACTCGTTGCCGGGGCGCTCTCGGTGGCGGCGACGGTGCTCACCAGCCGCTCGCCGGGCATGAGCCTGCGCCGCGTGCCGTTCTTCAGCTGGTCGGCACTCATCTCGTCGCTCGGCATCCTCATCGCCCTTCCTGTCCTCGGCGGCTACCTGCTGGTGCTGTACCTCGCCCACAAATACCCGTCGCTCAGCGAACTCAGCGGCAACCGCTCGGTCTCCGAATGGGCGGCCTTCGGCTTCACTCAGCCGGCCACGCTGCTGTTCGCCATCCCAGTGCTCGGCCTGCTGCTCGATGTCGCCGCCACCGCAGTGCGCCGGCGGCCCACCCAGCGCGGCGCGGCGCTCGCTGCCGTTGCGATCGCCGGCACGGCGATGATCGGGCCGATGCTGCAGTGGCCGGTGGTGGTGCGTGATGGCGTGGCCGATCTCGGTGCCGGCCAGGTGGTCAACGACCTGCTGCCCTTCGGCCTGGTGCACGGCCTGCCATTGCTCGGCGTGCTCGGCGTCATTGCTGCGGCTGCCCGCTCGCTGCGCACCAAGCCGGCACTCAGCGCGCCGCTCGTCGCCGGTCTGCTCGGCGGGCTTTTGGTACTGCTCGCCGCAGCCGCCAGCGCCGCCAACCACATCGGCGACCTTGGCCTGGTGGGCACGGTCTTCGAGGAGGGCGCGCTGCTGGCCGTCGTGTACGGCGGCACCGTCAGCGCGATGGGCGCCATTGCCTACTGGGGTCCGAAGTGGTGGGGTCGGACGATGCCGCCGGTGGTGTCGGGCCTGCTTGTGGCGCTCGCCGGTATCGGCGGCGCGCTGGCGAGCGTGTCGATGCTCGTGGCCGGCCTGCTCGACCAGCCGGGTGCTGTGTTCCCCACGGTCGAGGTCGGCGCTGACGCCGTTGTCTACTTCCCCGATGCCGACGGCCCGCTGGCGCTGCTGAACGGCGTGAGCCTCCTCGGCCATCTCGCCGTGCTCGTCGCTGCAGTCGTGTTCGCCGTCGTCGCCCTGCAGTCGTTCCGCTCGGGCAGCGTGGCGGGCGACGATCCGTGGGACGGCCAGACCCTCGAGTGGGCCACCACGTCGCCCGCCCCGGCCGACAACTTCGCCGAGGTGCACGTCGTGCGCTCAGCCGAGCCGCTGCTCGACCTCAAGACCAGGAGTGACGCCTGATGCACGCACTTCCCCCGGCCCCTGCCCCGACGCCGCGGCGTCAGGTGCTCGTCGGCACGGCATTGGCATGCGCCGCCGGCACGGCGCTGATGGGCGGGATGCTCGCCCTCTGGATGCGCTTCCGCGAGGTCTACATCAACGGGCCAGAGAATCGCTGGCTGCCCGAGGGCATCATCGTCCCCGAGGTGCCCTCGAACGTCATGCTCATTGCGATGCTGCCCATCTGCGTATTCGCGCAGTGGGCGGTGTACTCGGCCAAGCGCGGCGACCGTGCGCACACTGGCGTGGCCATCGGCCTCGTGGCACTGCTCGGCGTGGCGTTCATCAATGCGCAGGCGTTCATCTGGGCGACGATGGGCGTGCCGATCGCCGAGGGCAACTACGGCGTGCTCTTCTACGCGGTCACCGGCGTGATGACGGTGATGGCGGTCATCGGCGTCGTGTTCAGCGTGGTCGTCGGGTTCCGCTACCTCGGCGGCCGCTCTGCCGACCTCGAGCTGGTGTCGGCGCACGCGCTCTACTGGTACAGCTTCAGCGTCGTCTACTCGATGCTGTGGTTCGTGGTCTACGTGACCAAGTGACGAGGAAGTGACGGGCATCAGATGATCACGACAGGTACGAGACTCTTCTTCGGCGCCACGGCGCTGTCGGTGGTGGCGGCCGTGGTGTTCGCCGTCACCACGGGCGGGCCCACGGGCTTCATGGGCACGGTGGGGCTCGTCACGCTCGCCGTGGTCTTCGCCTTCCTCGCCGGTGTCAACCAGTACTGCCGCGACAGCAGCGTGCCCGCCTCGCAGGCGGGTGTCGAGCACAACACCGCCGTGTCGCAGCCGCCCGTCGGCCGCAGCATGTGGCCGCTGGTGTCGGCACTCGGCATTGCCGGCCTGGTCGTGGGCGTGGTGAGCCACCCGGCCGTGTTCAAGGTGTCGTTCATCGTGCTGCTGGCCGGCTTCGCCGAGTGGCTCGTGCAGGCCTGGAGCGAGCGGGCAAGCGCCGACTCGTCGTACAACCGTCAGGTTCGTTCCCGATTGCTGCACCCGCTCGAGTTCCCGGTGCTTGCTGCAGTTGGACTCGGTGCAGTCATCTACGCCTTCTCGCGGATCATGCTCACCGCCAGCAAGTCGGCGGGTCTCTGGATCTTCATCGTCTTCGGCACTGTCGTCATGGCGGGGGCCTTCGTGCTGGCGGGCAAGCGCTCGGCGACGCGCAAGGTGGTCGGCACCGTGTGCACGGTCAGCGCCGTGGCATTGATGGGCGTCGGCATCGCCTCGGCCGTCGGCGGCCAGCGCACCATCGAGGTGCACCCCGAGCTCACCCGTGGCGTCTGCCTCGAAGAAGTCGGCGAGGAAGAGATGCACCACGCCGACGAGAACGCCAACCGCAACGTGTCGGCCCAGGCTGCAGTGGCCGCCAATGTCGAACTGCAGGAGAACGGCACGCTCATCGCATGGGTGAACGGCTTCAACGGCGAAGGCGACCAGCAGCACTCGCAGTCCACGCTGCAGATCCCGCGCAGCACGCGGGTGGGCGTGCTGTTCCACAACAACCTCGAGGGCGAGTACCGGCTCACCGCCCGCCTCGGCACCTTCGGCGAAGAACCCGAGATTGTCGAGTGCACGGCCCGGCTCGAGGAGGGTCGCACGGCATATCTGTCGCTGCTGGCGCCGAAGACCAATGCCGCGAGCAGCACCCAGCTGGTGCTGTTCGTGCCCAACATGCCCGAGCAGAAGATCACGCTGGTGGTTCCCTGATGGCAATGCACCCCCCGACGGAGCGGAGTGAGAGTTCCATGACTACCCTTCACGGCATGCGCCGCCGAGTCGCTGCCGCACTCACCGTGCTCGTCGCTGGCGTGCTCGCCGGCTGCGCACAGGACGCCCCCCAAGACCTGTTCCGGCCCGCCGGCCCGAACGCGCGCGAGATCGACGAGGGCCTCGCCGGGCAGCGGTACATCTTCTACATGGCGGGCGTCGTGGCGCTCATCGTGCTGGTGGCCGTCGCCTACATCGTCGTCAAGTACCGCGACCGCGGCCAGGACATCCCCGAGCAGACGCATGGCAATCCGAAACTCGAGATCGCCCTCACGATCATCCCGGCGGTCATCCTCGCCACGATCGCCGTGCCGACCGTGAAGAAGGTGTTCGACCTCGCCGACACCTCAGATGCGGCATGCGTGGTGAATGTCACCGGCCAGCAGTGGTGGTGGGAGTACGACTACCCGGCGCAGAACTGTGGCGGCATCGAGATCCCCGAGCCGATCGTCACCAGCGGCGAGATGGTGCTGCCCGTCGGCACGCCGGTGGTGCTGCGCATCACCAGCCGCGACGTCATCCACTCGTTCTGGATTCCGCGCCTCAATGGCAAGCGCGATGCCGTGCCCGGCCGCCTGCACACGCTGCGCATGGAGGCCGATGCCCCGGGCATCTACATCGGCCAGTGCACCGAGTTCTGCGGTCTCAGCCACGCGCGCATGCGCCAGGCAGTGGCAGCGCTCACGCCCACCGACTTCCAGACGTGGGTCGACAACCAACTGCAGCCCTACTCGGCGCCGATGGGCAACGAGGTGGCCGTCGAGGGCGAGGCCACCTACATCGCGCAGTGCGCTCGATGCCACCAGGTGAACGGGCTCGTCGATCCCGACGGCAAGCCGGTGCTCGCCAATCCCGACCAGTACATCGTGTCGGGCGTGGCCCCCAACCTCACCAACCTGATGACCCGCACCGGGTTCGCCGGCTACACCTTCGACCTCATCACCGAGGAGTGCCGCGACCGGCTATGGAATGCGTCGCCCGACGAGTTCGGCGCCCTCTACTTGAAGGGCGTCTGGATGGACTCGCCGGCCGATGCGACGGTGCCGGTGTGCTTCGACGAGGCAGCCCTGCGCGAGTGGCTGCGCAACGCGCCCGGCATGAAGCCGATGTTCGTCGACCCGGCGAACCTGGCATCCACCGGCGGCCTCTACCGCGGCATGCCGGCGCTGGGCCTCAACGAAGACCAGATCGACACGCTCATCGCCTATCTGCTCGAGCGGAAGTAAGGGAGCACCCCGATGGCCATCATCGAACGTCCTGACGCGACGCCCGCCACGGTGTCGACGGCCCCTGCCGTGCCGGCCGTGGTCACCCCGTCGAATGCGCTCGGCGTCTTCAAGCGCCCCGTGCAGACCACGGGCTGGAAGTCGTGGATCTTCACGGTCGACCACAAGAAGCTCGGCATCATGTACGGCGTCGTCGCGATGTTCTTCTTCCTCGTCGGCGGCCTCGAAGCGCTGCTCATCCGCCTGCAGCTGGCGGCACCCGACAACACGGTGCTCGATGCGGGCCTCTACAACGAGATGTTCACGATGCACGCCACGACGATGGTGTTCCTCTTCGTGATGCCGATGGCGGCCGCATTTGCCAACTACTTCCTGCCACTGCAGATCGGCGCCCGCGACGTGGCGTTCCCGCGCATCAACGCTTTCGGCTTCTGGGCGTTCCTGTTCGGCGGCGTCCTGCTGAACACCTCGTGGTTCCTCGGCGGCGCAGCTGACGGCGGGTGGTTCATGTACTCGCCGAACTCGAGCGTGCTGTTCTCGCCCACCAACGGCGTCGACTTCTGGGTGATGGGCCTGCAGATCACCGGCATTGCCTCGCTCATCGGCGCCATCAACCTGATCGTCACGGTGCTCAACATGCGGGCGCCGGGCATGAAGCTGATGCAGATGCCGATGTTCACCTGGATGGTGCTCGTCGTGCAGTTCTTGCTGGCGTTTGCGATTCCGGTCATCACGGTGGCGCTGTTCCTGCTCACGTTCCAGCGCAATTTCGGCGCAGCGTTCTTCGACGTGTCGCAGGGTGCCGACCCGCTGCTGTGGCAGCACCTCTTCTGGATCTTCGGCCATCCCGAGGTGTACATCCTCATCCTCCCGAGCTTCGGCATCATCTCCGAGGTGCTGCCCACGTTCGCCCGCAAGCCGCTGTTCGGCTACAAGTTCGTCGTCTTCTCGGGGGCGGCGATCGGCTTCGTGGGCTGGGGCGTGTGGGCGCACCACATGTTCGCCAGCGGCCTCGGCCCGGTCAGCGTGGCGGTGTTCTCGGTGGCCACGATGCTCATCGCCATCCCCACCGGCGTGAAGATCGTCAACTGGACGCTCACGCTGTGGGGCGGGAAGCTGTGGTTCACGACGGCGATGAAGTTCGCCATCGGCGTCATCGTGCTGTTCACCATCGGCGGCGTCACCGGCGTCACCCACTCGGTGGCACCGGCCGACACGCAGCAGACCGACACGTACCACGTGGTCGGCCACTTCCACTACGTCATCGTCGGCGGCGCCGTGATGGGCCTGTTCGCCGGCTTCTACTACTGGTGGCCGAAGATGTTCGGCCGAATGCTCAACGAGCGGCTCGGCAGCTGGAACTTCTGGCTGATGTTCTTCGGCATCAACCTCACCTTCGGCCCGATGCACATCCTCGGCATGCAGGGCCAGCCGCGACGCATGGTGGTGTGGCCCGAGAAGATCACCGGCGAGGGCTTCTTCGACCTGGCCTTCTGGAACCGGGTGGCCTCAGTGGGCAGCTTCGTCATCGCCCTCGGCGTGCTGCTGTTCATCATCAACATCGTCAAGTCGGCCAAGGGACCAAAGGCACCGCTCGACCCGTGGGATGCGCGCACCCTCGAGTGGCTCACCTCGAGCCCGCCGAAGGAGCACAACTTCGACCGCGTGCCCACCGTGCATGCCCTCGACGAGTACTTCCACCGCAAGTACGAAGAGGTCGAGAACCCCGACGGGACGCACTCGCTGCGCAAGGTTCGCACCGCCGAAGAACTGCAGGCCGAGGAAGAGGCCAACGCCGACAAGCACATCCACCTGCCCTCGCCCTCGTACTGGCCGATCGTGCTGGCCTTCGGCCTGCCGGTGATCGCCTACGGCATCATCTTCAATCTCATCCTGTCGTTCGTCGGCCTGGCGATCGTCCTGCTCGGCATGTTCGGGTGGGCGCTCGAGCCGTCCGTCGCCGACGACACCGACTACGACCCGCCGGCAGGCGGCGACTCGAAGGAGTTGGCGACCCTTGGCTGACACGGCCGTCCACCACGCAGCCGATGCCCACGACGGGCACGGTGCGCACGTCACCAGCACGGGACTCAGCAACAACAAGCTGGCGATGTGGCTGTTCCTCGGCACCGAGTGCCTGCTGTTCGGCGGCCTCATCAGCACCTACATGCTGTACCGCGGCCGTCACGGCTCGGGCCCGGGCCCGAACCAGATCTTCGACATCCTGCTCACGTCAGTCAGCGCCTTCATCCTGCTGATGAGCTCGCTCACGATGGTGCTGGCGGTGAATGCGGCGAAGGCCAACGACAATCGCAACACCAGCCTGTGGCTCACGGCTACGGCCCTGCTGGGCGCGTTCTTCGTGGGCGCCCAGGTGTACGAGTTCACGGTCTTCTACAACGAGGGCCTCGGCTTCACCACCAGTCTGTTCGGCTCGAGCTTCTACGCGCTCACCGGATTCCACGGCGTGCACGTCACCGTCGGCATCATCATGCTGATGGCGCTGGTGGCGATCTTGCAGCGCGGGCGCATCCCCGGCGACAAGGCCGAGGTCGTCGAGCTCGTCGGCCTGTACTGGCACTTCGTCGACGTCGTGTGGGTCATCATCTTCACGCTCGTCTACCTGATCCCCGCCTGAGGTACCGATGGACACCAGCACCGAGCACAGCGTCGACACGGCCCACGCCGACGGCCACCACGCCGAGGGGCACGATCACCCCACCGACATGACGTTCATCAAGGTCGCCATCGTGCTGGCGATCATCACGGCCCTCGAGACCAGTACCTACTGGTGGCCCGAGAGCATCCACACGCTGTCGATGACCGTCCTCATCGTGCTGATGCTGGTGAAGTTCTTCATGATCCTGCTGTGGTTCATGCACCTGAAGTTCGACAGCAAGTTGTTCAGCCTGATGTTCTACATCGGACTGGGATTGGCCGTGGGCTGCTACATGGTGGCGCTGCTCACGTTCCGCTTCTTCGGCTGACGTCGAGGCGATGGCAGTGCTGACCGCCGTGTCCTACCCGGACCCGTGGCGGTTCGTCCCGAATTACGAGGTGTACGTTCTCGTCGCGTTCCTCGTGGGCTCGTACGTGTACATGGTGCGGGCGGTGGGCCCGCACGCTGTGCCGGCAGGGCAGGCCGTGGTCACCCGTCGCCAGGTCGGCAGCTTCGTGGCTGCGATGACGCTGCTCTTCGTCGCCAGCACGTGGCCCGTGCATCAGATCGCCGAGGACTACCTGTACAGCGTGCACATGGTGCAGCACATGATGCTCAGCTACTTCCTGCCGCCGCTGGTGTGGTTCGCCGTGCCCGAGTGGCTGCTGAGGGTGCTCCTCGGCGAGGGACGCGCCTACTCGGCGGTGCGGGCGCTGTCGCGGCCGGTGATCGCGGCCTTCTTCTTCAATGTTGCCGTGATGGTGCTGCACATCCCCGGCCTGGTGAACGCGTCGACGTCGAATGCAGCGCTCCACTTCGCCCTGCACCTGCTCGTGGTCACGTCGGCGCTGCTGATGTGGCTGCCCGTGGTGGGCCCGCTGCCCGAACTGCAGATGGGTCCAGGGGCGAAGATGATCTACCTGTTCCTGCAGAGCGTGGTGCCCACCGTGCCGGCCGCCTGGCTGGCATTTGCCGAGGGTGCCGTCTATAGGCACTACGGGCAGCAGCCGGTGCGGGTCTGGGGCGTCGGCGTCACCGCCGACCAGCAGATGGCGGGCGCACTGATGAAGGTGGGCGGCGGCCTGTTCCTGTGGTCCATCGTGATCTACATGTTCTTCACGCGTTTCGTGCGATCCGACGAGGACGGCCCGGCCAGCTATCGACGTGCGGGCCGGATGCCCTCGGCCGAGATCACGGGGAACGACGAGTTCCCGCTCACCTATGCGCAGGTGTCGAGCGAGTTCGAGCGCTCGTCGGCACCGTCCGAGCCGCAGCGCTGACGTCGCAGCGACGCAGGTGTCACTCCCAGCGGAACAGGCGGGCGGCGGCCACCGGGGCGACCACTGCCCATGCGGCCAGCACCGGCCAGCTCGCTGCGTGCAATGACCCCTCGCCAAGCGCCCAGTGCAGGATGTCGCTGAGCGCCGTGGATGGCAGGGTGCGCGCCGCCGTCTGCAACACCGAGGGCAGCTCGTCGATCGGCACCACCATGCCGCCGAGGAGCAGCAGGACGAGATAGAGGGCGTTCTGCACAGCGAGGTTGATCTCGCCACGCAGTCGGCCCGCCAGCAGCAGGCCAACGCCGGCGAACGCCATGGTGCCGAGCACCACGGCACCCGCACCGGCGGCCCATGCGGCGCCGACCGGCGACCATCCCAGCGCCACTGCCACGCCCACGATGACGGCGAACTGCAGCACCTCGACGGCCACCACCGACGCTGCCTTGGCGGCTACCAGGCGGCCACGGCCGAGGGGCGTGGTGCCGAGCCGCTTGAGAACCCGGTAGCTGCGCTCGAACCCGGTACCGATGCCGAGGCTCACCATGGCGGTGCTCATCACCGCCAGCGCCAGCACGCCGGGGGCGAGGAACTCGATTGGCTCGTCGGTGCCGGTGGGCAGCACGTCGACGAGCGAGAAGAACACCAGCAGCAGTACGGGGATGCCGAGCGTCAGCAGCAGTTGCTCGCCGTTGCGCAGCACCATCAGCAGTTCGACGCGGCTCTGGGCGAGGAGACGCCTCATGACGATCGCCACCTGCGCCGCCGGCCACCAGACGTGTCGGCCGGTGTCGCGGACGTCGTGGCAGGAGGTGTCGCAGCCGCTGCTGCTCGCTCGGCTGCCCGGTCGGCGGTGAGTCGGCGGAAGACGTCCTCGAGCCGCTGCGCGCCGGGGCGCAGGTCGGTGAGGTCGTGGCCGCGCTCGGCGAGCCAGGCGGTCAGGGTGGCCATCACCCGCGGAACCGGCGGCGCGTCGATGACGTACTCGTCGGGCCCCACCTGTGCGGCGATGAGCCCGGTGTCGCTGGCGAGCGCCCGGACGTCGACTGGTGCCTGGCTGCGGAACCTGATCTCGCCGCTGCCACGTCGCAGGTCGTCGAGCGTGCCGTCGGCGATCACCTGCCCCGAGTCGAACACGACGACTCGATCGGCCACCCGCTCGGCCTCGTCGAGTTCGTGCGTGGCGAGCACGACGGCACAGCCGCCGTCGGCCAGTCCGCGGATGATGCCGCGGATCGCATCGCGGCCATTGATGTCGACGCCGGCCGATGGCTCGTCGAGGAATGCGACATCGGGACGGGCGGCAAGGGCGAGCGCCAGCGACAGTCGTTGCCGCTCACCGCCCGAGAGACGACGCCAGGTGGCGCGTGCCCGCTGTTCGAGACCGACCAGCGACACCAACTGCTGCGGGTCGGCACCGCGCCCGTGCAGTCGGCAGAAGTGCCGCACCGCGTCGAGTACTCGGGCGCTGGGATACACGCCACCGTCCTGCAGCATCACGCCCATGCGCTCGCTGAGACGGCGCTGCTCAGTGCGCGGATCCATGCCGAGCACCCTGACGCGGCCACCTGCTGCTGCCCGGTATCCCTCGCACACCTCGATGGTCGAGGTCTTGCCGGCCCCGTTGGGCCCGAGCACGGCGGTGACGGCACCCGCCTCGGCGGCGAACGAGGCACCGTCGACGGCAGTGAGCGTCCCGTACCGAACGGTGAGGCCCTCCACCTCGACTGCAGCCATGGCCTCGACGCTAGCCCTGCATGTGGCGCAGGACACGGGCAGCGGCACAAGCGGCCGCTGCCACCGGTACGCCGCCCCACTAGCCTCGTGACCGTGATTGACGTACGGCTCCTGCGCACCGACCTCGACGGCGTGCGAGCTGCGATATCCCGACGCGGCAAGCCCGAGTTGCTTGCCCAGATCGATGTGGCCGTGGGGCTCGATACGCGACTCCGCGACATCCAGCACCAGCGCGACTCGATCCGCGCCGAGGTGAACGACCTGTCGAAGCAGGTGGGCGCCATGCGCCGCGACGGAAATGCCGCCGAGGCAGAGGCGCTGCAGGCCCGCAGCCGCGCGCTCGGCGAGCAGGAGAAGTCGCTTGCCGACGAGACCGATGCCGTGCATGCCTCGCTGCGCGACGTGCTGCTGCGAATTCCCAACATGCCGAGTCCCGAGGCGCCCGACGGGGCGGGCGACCACGACAACCCGGTGGTGAAGGGGCCGTTCGTCCCCGAGTCGTTCGCCGATCACCAGCGGGTGCCGCACTGGGACACCGCCGCCGAGCTCGGCCTGCTCGACAACGAGCGTGCAGTGAAGCTGTCGGGCGCCATGTTCACCATGCAGCGCGGTGCCGGCGCCACACTGTCGCGTGCGCTCTGCCAGTACGCGCTCGACAGCAACGCTGATGCCTTCGAGGAGATCAGGCCGCCGTCGCTGGTCACCACCGCCACGCTCACGGCCACCGGGCAGCTGCCCAAGTTCGCCGACGACGCGTACTGCATCGAGCGCGACGACCTGTGGTGCATTCCCACCGCCGAGGCTCCCCTGACCTCGCTGTATGCCGGCGAGGTACTCGACGAGGCGCAGCTGCCGATGCGGCTGATGGCCTACAGCCCGTGCTATCGGCGCGAGGCCGGGTCGGCCGGACGCGACACGCGCGGCATGCTGCGCGCTCACGAGTTCGACAAGGTCGAGATCCTCGCCCTGGCAACGCCCGAGCAGGCACCGTCGATGCTCATCGAACTGCGCGACCGCGCCGAGCGGCTCATCAGCGGCCTCGGCCTCCCGTATCGCATCATCGAGATCTGCACGGGCGACATGGGCCAGAGCCATCACCGCAGCTTCGACCTCGAGGTGTATGCGCCGGGCTGCGACAGCTGGCTCGAGGTCAGTTCGGTGAGCTGGTTCAGCGACTACCAGGGTCGCCGGGCCGACATCCGCTACCGAACGCCGGGCGGGAAGGGCACCCACATCGCCCACACGCTGAATGGGTCCGCTCTCGCCGTGCCCCGTGTGTGGGCGGGCATCATCGAGAACTACCGCCAGGCCGACGGCAGCGTCGTGGTGCCCGAAGTGCTGCGCCGCTACATGCGCGGCCTCGAGGTGATCACGCCCCGATGAGCACAGTCCCGGGCAAGGATCTGGCGCGGCTGCGCACCGACTACGAGACGGCCGGTCTCGACATCGGCGACGTCGATGCCGATCCCATCGTGCAGTGGCAGCGCTGGTTCGGCGAGGCCAGCGACGCCGGATGCGTCGAGCCGCACGCATTCGTGCTCTCCACCGTCGATCCCGAGGGCTGGCCGCAGAGCCGCTACCTGCTCGTGCGCGGCGCTGATGCCGACGGCTTCGTGTTCTTCACCAACTACGAGTCGGCCAAGAGCACCGACCTTGCTGCCGAGGGTCGGGCGGCGATGCTGTTCACGTGGCTGCAACTGCACCGGCAGGTGCGCGTCGTGGGCAGCGTCGAGCGGGCCTCAGAGGCCGAGAGCGACGAGTACTTCGCCTCGCGGCCGCGTGGCTCGCAGATCGGCGCGTGGTCGTCACCGCAGTCGCAGCCGATTCCCGACCGGGCCTGGCTCGAGCACCGGGTCGAGCAGATGGCCGCCACGTTCGGCGACGGCGAGGTGCCGCGGCCGGCGTTTTGGGGCGGCTGGCGCCTGCGTCCGCATTCGATCGAGTTCTGGCAGGGCCGGCCGAGCCGGCTGCACGACCGCCTGCGCTACGCCCGCGGCGACGACGGTTGGTCGGTGACGCGGCTGGCACCCTGACCGGCGAAGCCCTCCATCCACGCCGAGGCGGCAGCGGCAAGGGCCTCGATGAGCGACACGGTGTGCGGCACGTGGCCTGGTCCCGTCCAGTCCTTCCAGATCGGGCTCGAGCCGCGTACGCGGGGCGGCAGTTCGATCTGCACGCCCTTGCCACGCGGCATGTTCACCGGATTGGCGTGATGCAGGCCGCGCAGTTCACGCGGCATCAGGTCGAGATCGGTCATCACCGTGTAGTCGGGCAGCGAGTGCCCGAGATGCCCGGCCACGTGGTGGGCCAGCTCGCGGTTCTGGCCGCCGAGCAGCAGCGTGGTCCACATGCCGTGTCGCCCGTAGCCGTGGATGGTGATCACCCCATCGACGTGCTCGACGAACTCGTGCAGCGTCGCCGATTCGTGACGCGACACGCGGTGCGACGGGATGTGCACCTGCAGGTCGGGCGGCTGCAGGACGCCGTAGTAGCTGGCCCCGCTGAGGGCAGCGGCCTCGTCGGCGATGACATCGGTGTAGTGCTCGAGCGACCCGCCGTGGTACGCCATGAAGCCGATGCGCCCCTCGAGGCGGCTCACCTCGCGGACGCCGGGGCTGGCGAGCAGGTCGCGGAACGGCGTGGCGGTCACCGGGCCGCCCCCTGCTGGCGCGATCGCAGCCAGATCGAGACGCCGATGGCGCAGACGACAAGGGTGACGGCGCCGGCAACCACGCGGGACTGGTGGTCCTGGATCCAGCGGGTGAGGGTCTCCTGCCAGCCGACTGCGCCTGCCACCAGATCATCGTCGTAGACACGGCGGATGTCCTGGTACCAGTACCAGGTGAGGTAAAGCCCGGTGAGCAGGACGAACACGCCGGCCACGTACTCGAACCAGGCCATGGTGCGGCGCAGCGCCGCCAGCACGGCGGTGTTGGCCAGGGCGAGCGCCACGGTGAGGGCGGTCACCAGCAGCGCCATGCCCAGTCCGTACAGGGCGAGTGCGGCGATGCCGGTGCCGATGCCGTCGGCCGTGATGCCGCCGAGCACCACGGCGATGAACGGCCCGATCGTGCAGCCGATGCTGGCAACCGCATAGGCGATGCCGAAGATGAACATGCTGGCCACCGAGCGGTCGCGCCGGGCCACGTCGAGCTTGGGCGCCGTGAACGGCAGTCGGTAGCCGAAGAGCATGGCGACACCCAGCACCACCAGCAGAACCCCGATCACGAGCGACACGTACGGTGCCTTCTCGACGAACCAGTCGGTGCTCCACTTGGCGAGCGATCCGATGACGACGAACACCGACATGAACCCGGCCGACACGGCCAGGCTGACGGCAACGGCCCGGCCGATGCTCGATCGCTCGGCACCGGGACGCAGGTTCTCCATGCCGAGGAAGTAGAGGAGGTAGGTGGGCAGCAGCACGAACCCGCACGGGTTCACGGCAGCCAGCAGTCCCGTGGTGAACGACGTCGCCAGCCGGGCATCGAGGCCGAGGACGGTGGCGAGGGGCATGCTGATCACAGCAGTTGCTCCTCGATGATGGCGGCAAGCCGCTCTGCGTCGAGGGCCCCGGATTGCTCGACCACCGTGCCGTCGGGGGACACGAACAGCGTGACGGGGAATGCGCTGATGCCAGCGGCGCTGATGAAGGCCCCGTTGCCGTCGTAGAGCAACTCGTAGGCGACGCCGAAGTCGCGAGCGAACGCCTCCTCGCGTGCGCTGGCCGGCAGGTAGCTGATGCCGACGAACCGCACGTCGTTGCCAAACCGCCGATGCGCCTCGGCGAAGTCGGGCAGTTCCCGCTTGCAGGGGCCGCAGGTCGAGCCCCACACGTTCACCACCAGCGGTGTGCCGACCAGTGACGCAGTGTCGACCGGCGTGCCGCCGAGGTCGGTGACGGCGGCCGACGGCAGGGCCGATCCCCCGAGCGCCGCATTGGTGCCGATGGTGGGCGGCCGCACGTCGTTGAGCGACACCGGGCCGATCGAGACGCTGTCGGCGTCGTCGCCGTCGAGGGCCGACCACATCCATCCGGCGCCAACCGACAGCGCGAGCGCGCAGACGGCAGCTAGCACCATCCGCCCCGTGCGTGTCGTCACGGGAATGAATCTACTGAGGGCTGCCTGAGGGTGGCTGGTGGGAGTGCAGGAAAGCGAACGGAGCCCTGCGGGTCAACTGGTGCTGCCCGTGGCCGTGTCAGCTGGCGGTCCCGCGAGTCCGCGGGGCGCGCCCTCGGGCACGAAGACGTGGTCGCGATAGAAGCGCAGCTCGGCGATGCTCTCGCGGATGTCGTCGAGGGCCCGGTGCGAGCCCTGCTTGGTGGTGCGGCTGGCCAGCAGCCCCGGATACCACCGGCGTACGAGTTCCTTCACGCTGCTGACGTCGACGCTGCGATAGTGCAGGTAGTGCTCGATCTCGGGAAGGTAGGCGGCGAGGAAGCGCCGGTCGGTGCCGATCGAGTTGCCGCACAGCGGCACTGACCGCTCGGTGGGCACGTGCTGGCGGATGAAGTCGAGGGTGATCTGCCCGGCATCGGCAAGCGACAGCGTGCTCGACGTGATGGCGTCCAGCAGCCCGCTCTTGGTGTGCATCTCGACCACCACGCTGTCCATCAGCGCGAGCGCCTCGTCGGGCTGGTGGACGACGAGGTCGGGGCCCTCGGCGATGATCTCGAGGCTGTCGTCGGTGATGAGCGTGGCAATCTCGACGATGGTGTGGCGCCCGGGGTCGAGCCCTGTCATCTCGAGGTCCATCCACACCAGCACGCCGACGAGGTTACGCCACCAGCCGGTGGCTACGGTTGCTGCGGTGAGCGACGAGGTTCCCATCCGCCCGGCAGCGACAGTGATGCTGCTGCGCGACACCGAGGATGGCATCGAAGTGTTCATGCTGCGGCGAGCTGCCGCCTCCGCATTCGCTGGTGGCATGTACGTGTTCCCGGGTGGCCGAGTCGATGATGCCGACGGCGAGGGCGACGAGGCGTTCGTCGTGGCGGCGATCCGCGAGTGCTTCGAGGAAGCGGGCGTGCTGCTCGCCGTCGACGAGCGCGGGCAGATGGTGGCCGATGGCCATCCGGTGCTGGCCCATCGGCACGAGGTGCACGCCGGTGATGTCGACGTGACCGCCCTTGCCGCGTCGCATGGCCTGCGGCTCGCCACCGATCAGCTGCCGTGGGTGAGCCGCTGGATCACGCCTCGCCGCGAGACCACCCGGCGGTTCGACACTCGCTTCTTCGTCGCTGCCAGCCCGGCGGGACAGACCTCGGTGCACGACGACCACGAGACCGTCGAGAGCGTGGGGGTGCGACCAGACTAGGCCCTTTTCCAGGGCGACCGGGGCGACCTCATGCTGATGCCGCCCACCGTTGCCAACCTGCGGTTCCTCGCCGACCACCCGACGGTGACATCGGCGCTCGACGCAGCACGCTCGATCGGGGTGCCGCCGCCGATCATGCCGAAAGTGCGCACGGGCAGGGTGGGGATGAACGCCGTGGTGGCGCTGCCGGGCGACCCCGACTACGACTCGCTGCCCGACTGAGGGCAGCGGCGCTGAGCGTGGGTCAGCTGAAGCTCTGGCCGCAGCCGCAGGTGCGCGAAGCGTTGGGGTTGGTGATCGCGAAGCCGGTCTGGTTGAGGCCGTCCTTGTAGTCGAGGGTGGCGCCGGTGAGCAGCTGCGCCGACGCCGAGTCGACCACCACCTTGACGGGGCCGAACTCGGCGGTCTCGTCGTCGGAGGCGATGTCGCTGTCGAAGAACATCTCGTACGAGAACCCGCTGCAGCCGCCGGGACGCACGGCCACTCGTAGGGCCATCTCGTCAGCGCCCTCGGCGTCGAGCAGTTCCTTGACCTTGGTGGCGGCGGTGTCGGTGAGCGTGATCACGATGGTCCTCCGATGGCGTTGGCGTGATGGCGTTGGCGTGAGTTCGTAGTGCGAGCCGGGCGGTGCCTGGGGCGTCGACTGCTCGGGAGTGTACCCACGAATTACCGTAGCATTCACTTCGTGATTCCTGCCTCGCCTGCTGCTGCGCCGACTGCGCCCGCACCGACCGCGGACGAGGTCAAGGCCCTTCTCCGGGCGGTGATCGACCCCGAACTCGGTGCCGACATCGTCTCGCTGGGCATGGTGCCGATGGTCTCGGTGAGCGAGGCCGGCGAGGTGGTGGTGGGCATCAAGCTCACCATTGGCGGCTGTCCGCTGAGGGCCCAGATCAAGAAGGACGTCGAGTCGCGCGTGGGCCTGCACCCCGGCGTCAGCAGCGTGCGCATCAGCTGGGGCGAGATGACCCCCGCCGAGCGCAGCGAGGTGATGAGCACCGCCCGGCGGGCAGCCCAGGACCGGGCCACCCCCACCGCCGTGCCCACCAGCTGCCGGGTGCTCGCCGTGGCAAGCGGCAAGGGCGGCGTGGGCAAGAGCTCGGTCACGGTGAACCTGGCGGCGGCAGTGGCGGCCATGGGCTACACGGTCGGCGTGCTCGATGCCGACATCTGGGGCTTCTCGGTGCCCCGACTGCTGGGCATCGACGACCGGCTCGAGGCCGAGCGGGTCGAGGGCTCCGACCGGCCGCGCATCATGCCCAACGAGCGGCGAGTGGGCGAGGGCCTGCTGAAGGTGGTCAGCACCGGGTTCCTCGTCGACGAAGACACGGCGCTGATGTGGCGTGGCCTGATGCTGACGAAGGCGGTCGAGCAGTTCCTCAACGATGTCGAGTGGGGATCGCTCGACTACCTGTTCATCGACATGCCGCCCGGCACGGGCGACGTGCAGATGGGCCTGGCGCGAATGCTGCCGCGCACCGACCTGCTCATCGTCACCACCCCGGCGCTCGCCGCGCAGAAGGTGGCTGCACGCGCCGCCGACATGGCCCGCCGCAGCTTCCTGCGCGTGTGCGGAGTGATCGAGAACATGAGCGCGTTCACGTGTGAGCACGG
>JBJTRF010000191.1:0-14384 GCA_046076025.1 Ilumatobacteraceae bacterium | reverse complement strand
CGCACCAGCGAGTGCAGCAACTGCTGGACGCTCGCTGAGCGAACCCGCCCTGCGACATCAGTCGTAGTGTCGGCGGCGGGCGGCGGTGACCTTCGAGCCGTTCTTGCTGTGGTTGCCCTGCCAGCCGCAGGCAGTGCATGTCACCTCGCGCCCGGTGTAGTCGTCTTCGATGCAGCACCCGCCGAGTGCAATGTCCTGGCGGCGGTACGCGTCGATGAGCGACCCATCCGGATATCCGAAGATGACGCGTACCACCGTGTGCTCTCCGCAGCCTGGGCAGGTCCAGCGGGGGAAGTCGTCGGTCTCGGAATCAGTGTCGAAGTCGCTCATGCGGGGCCTACGCACGGCCGGGGCAGGCGCGTGACTCGCGGCGCCACTGATCCTCGATGTCACGCATTCGCCGGTAGGGTTCGTTCTCACACATAGCGTTATCACCACGGGGCTGACAGGTTTCGACGTCAGAGTCGGAGTGCGTACGTGCGACCCGAGTTGCTCAGACTCGCTAAACGGGGCAACCAAAGAATTGCCAACGAGCAGTTCGCTCTCGCCGCCTGATCCTCAGGGGGTAGCAGAGACATCGTGACCAGAGATGGCGCACGGGGCCGATCCACCGCAGCCCGGCAACAGAAGCGGGGGATGACAGCGGAAAAGACTGCTGGCGTCGGGAAAGACCGATGACGTCTCGGAAAGACGAGACGTGGGCCGCCGCTCTCGGGCGACGGCCAGCCGACCCGCCGGTCTCCCTGCGTTAGGGAGGAAGTCGGGAATGGTCGTAGCTAGTCCGTGTTCTGCCTGATGGACGGGAGTTCGATTCTCCCCAGCTCCACCATCCAACCAACCATTGTGATGTCGCGAGACATCGAGGACAGTCCGAACCCTCTTCAGGATTCGAGTTGTTTGCCTCGGGGGTCCTCGAAGGCGGCATGAGGTCGGCCGTGGGTTTGGTCGACGGTCGCTGTGTCGTGGTCATGAGGCCCGGGCGGGTGGCCGCTTCTGGCGCCGCAGGGGTTGCGGTGACCTTCAGAGAGCAGGGTCGGGAATGCCTCGAGGAATCTGCTTCTCCCGGTCGAAGAACGGAAGCGATACCACAGTGCAGGGTTCCTGTCCGCCCGCTTCGGTGGTGACACTGAGGGTGCGATCGACCCAGTCAGACGCTGTTGTGAAGCGCGCGTACGCGATTCCGCACCCGAGGGTGGGCGACCACGCTGCTGCGGTGACGCGACCAACCGGCACGTCGTCGTCCAGCACCGTGCCGAGGTACTCGGGGGTTGCGTCCGCGCAGGTGATGCCGAGCAACAACGGTCGACGATCAGCCGCCAGCAGAGCCGATCGTCCGATGTAGCCCTCCTTGTCGAGGTCGACGAAGGCACCGAGTCCCGCTTCGAACGGAGTGGTGGTGAGGTCGAAGTCGGTGAGGTTGTCGAGAATCCCAGCCTCGATCCGCCTGGTCTCCATCGATGCCATGCTGCCGTAGACCATGCCGTGTGGCGTTCCCGCTGCCATCAGGTGCCCCCACAGCCGGGCATGGTCGGTGGTTTCGCCCTCGGAGTAGATCTCGTAGCCCAGCTCACCCGTCCAGCCGGTTCGCGACACGTACAGGCGCTGGCCACCGATGTCGTAGAAGCCGGCGTGGAAGTACTTCATCGACTCGTCGATGGCTCCCTCGGTTAGGTCGGCCATCACCTTCATCGATGACGGTCCCTGCACCTGCAGAACACGAGATCTCGGGTCGCTGATGCGCACATCGAACCCGTCACTCAGCGCCACCAGCCACGGCTCGAGTGCCCCATCCGGCTGGACGTACCAGAAGCGACCCTCGCCCAGGTTGAACAGGATGCCGTCCATGAAGGTGCCACCATTGGGTGCGCAGGCGATGGCGTAACGACCACGACCCTCTGGGAGATTGCCGACGCGGCGGGCGAAGACACGCTCGAGGAACGGCACGGCGTCGGGTCCATCGATCTGCCACGGCTTCTCCGGCACGTCGTAGAGCACGACCTTGCGACGAAGCGTCCAGTAGGTCTCGAGCGGATCCTCGCCGTTGAACACGGTGTAGTAGCGCCCGGCCACCACGCCCAGCACGGTCGCGTCATTCGTGTAGAAGTCGGAGTAGGGCGATTGTTCGAAGCGCCGCGCCCCGACGCGGACCGTGTTCTTCGTGTCGGAGTGGATCGAAGTGCTCATGACGGATTCCTCGTTCAGTTCGCAGAGAGACGCGCCAGCTGCTTGTCGCAGATCTCGCGCCAGTGGTGGGTCGGTGTGCCAGGTGGTCGAAGATGCTGCAGCAGGCGAAGCCGACCGCTGCCCTTCTTCACGAGGGTGCTGTTCCGCGCGGTCCACACTTCGTCGTGTGTGCGGATGAGTTCCAGGCTGGCCGTCAGCGGATCGGCCATGCGCTTGATCGTGTCGAGCTCGTACACGCAGAAGTTCCAGGCAGGATGTGCTCCCGCGCTCCACACAGCGTTGCTCACCATGTGCGACCAGCTGTGCTCAGCGTCGAGGATCGAAGCGGTGGCCTCGGTGAGCATCGACGCGGACTCCGAGAAGACCATCGCCAGACGCTGCCCCTCGATCGTGGATACGAATCCGAGCAGTTCTTGTTCCACAGCGAGAGCAACGGCCTGTGGGTCGTAGATCTGCGCATCGTCTGCATGGAGCGTGACGTGCTCGTGACGACCACGCAGATCAGCGCGTTGCCCAGCTGTCACCCACGCGTCGACGTCGCCCACCGACGCGACGAGAGCGTCGAGAAGCGACGCTCCATCGTCTTCAGCGACGACCAAGACGTGGGGACCGCTCGTGCGCACCGCGCCGGCCACCAGGAGGACCGGGTCGAGCAACAGGGCTGCTGCGAGCCGCAACACCACATCGACGGTAGGACTCGACCCCTGAGAGTCGCGCGAGGAGCGGGATCCTTCGAGCGCCACTACGTATGACTGCGACACGTGTGCGCGGTCGGCGACGTCTCTCGTGGAATACCCGAGCAACTCGCGCCGAGCACGCAGTGCCCCGCCGAACGCGCGTCGGTCGAAATGCCGACTAATGATGGGTGAGTGTGTGATCTTGTGAGGAATTCGATCAGCATACTGATCGGATTCCGTCTGTCAATCAGCCGTCGACGGAGTTTGGCGGGCGTTAGGGGCCGCATACGGCCTGAACACGACCCTGCCGCCACCCCGAGCCACCCCACGTCCCCATCGTGGTTCGCATGCTCTGGCGTTGGCTCCACCAAGGGGTATGCCCGGAATCGCCGGGTGACATTCCCGAAGTTTTGTGTCAGTCCGGCTCGTCGGAGGAGGCGCTGACGTCGGAAGGCTTGCGTCCGCCCGGCCTTGGTCCACGCACCGACGACCGCGCCCGCGGGAAGGGTTCTGCAGGTCTCGTTCCGTGAGCCACCGGAGGCGAGTCGTTCCCGGCACCCAAGTCCGCGGAAGCCGAGAACTGCCACTTCTGCAGATCCTCTAGCCAACTGTCCACGCTGGTCGTATCGATCGGGCCCCGCAGTGACGCATTGAGCAGAATCACCCGGGGGCCCCGGACCTTCACGCCGATCTGGCTCAGTTCGCCAAGCGTCAGGATTCGGCTCCCGCGAGGCCGCCCGTCCAGCTCGACTCGAGCGAACCCCACGACCTCGTCTCGCCTGAAGACCTCGTTGCGCACCCAGTTGCGGACGTGCAACTCATCGCCTCTGACCTCGACCCGCCCGAGCGACCATCGGCAGCTGTTCACCGCGCAGAAGACGAAGAACCCGTATACGGCGAGCGCACCCGCCGGGTCAACCGAGAGCATTGCGGGCAGCCACAGAAGTCCCACGAGGACAAGAGCGATGCCTCCACCGATGCGCCTGATTGCCGGCGGGCGGATCACGATGCTCGGCCTGACCGTGTCGTTCTGCCGCCGCCAGGGCGAACTCCCTGCAGACGCCCCCTGCTCATTGCTCACCCGGTCAGACTTGCCTGTACGTGTACTCCGGTCAATGCCGTCGGGGCCAGGACATGGGACACACGCTCTGAGCCGAGCCGCCTCATCCTGAACGCCGAGAGCCGTGTGAATGCTCCGACTGCAACGTGTGAAGCCGCTCTCCCCGACCGCTCTGCTCGGCCCGCCTGAGCTGTGACTATCGAAGTGTGGGAATACCCCACCAATGCGGTTGCACATGTCGCTCGCCACGCACCACTGAATCGACTACCGGAGCAGCGCGCCTGCCCCCCCCATGCGATTCGAGATGCGCCAGCTCTACACGATCGGCTCGGCGTCCGGCTCGATCAGCACGAGTGAAACGACGCGCCGAGGTCTCGCAGGAGCTCCTCGAGGTCGGGAAACCTCTCGCCCGACCAGGTGGTGGCCAGCACGTCGAGGAGCTGCGCGACGTTCTCCGCCCCAACCTTTTCCACGAGTGCGGGCACCGCGTCCTTCGCAAGGGTGAACCAGAACTCGTAGTCGCTGTCGCCGTGGAACTGCTCGACGAGCGGACCCGTGTCGATCGCAGAGATCACCAGCTGTCCAGTTGCCTGAAGCGTGGCCGTAACCAGTCGGCTGTTCGGGCCGCTCTCGTTGACCAGCGTGACCGTCCGTTCCTCCATGCAACCTCCAGCAGCGTGCGCCCGCAAACCATAACGACCCACTCCACGCGCCAACGACGACAGCCCCTCGACAACACAAGCCCGGGACCCATTCGCACGGAGCCGAACCGGCAACTCCTCCATCAGCAGCGAGTCGATGTCAGGCGATCTCGTGTCCGGCGTCTCGCAATCGGCCGGCGAGGTGGGCGAGGTGGGCTGGCCCTACCTCGCAGCAGCCCCCGACGATGGTCGCCCCCATGTCGATCCAGGCCATTGCGAAGTCGCCGTACTTCTGGGGCGTCAGGTCGTGTCGATGGGTCAGTTCTTTCACGGTCGGCGCATCTTTCAGGAAGCCGTCGCTGATGTGGGTGAATCCGTTGGCGTAGGCGCCGAACGGCAGGCCCAGCCCGCGAAGCTCGCCCAGCGCCGCCGCCATCGCCTCGGGAACAGAGCAATTGACGAGCAGCGCCGCCACGGGGCTCCGCTTCACGACACCAGCCAGGTCAGCCACGGGCTCGCCGGATCGCAGCCGCGATCCATCGCGATCATCGACCGACACCGACAGCCAGACTGGCCTGCCTGATGCCCGTGCTCCCAGCGCCGCTGCCTCGGCCATCGCCAGCGACGACATCGTCTCGCACAGGATCATGTCGACGTGCGGCCCCAGGATCCGGGCAACCTCTTCGTACTTCGGCGCGGCGACCTCTACTGGCTCGGCGAGATCGGGCCGGTAGCTGCCCCTGAGCGGCCCGATCGATCCGGCGATCCGCGCCGCACGCTCGCCCCGTGCCTCGTGCGCTTCCACCAGTGCGCGCAGGTGCAGCGCATGGAACAGGTGGTCGAGATCGAATCGCTCCAGCCGATCGTGGTGGGTTGCATAGGTGTTGGTCGTCGCGACTGTCGCTCCTGCGGCGAAGTAGTCCTCGTGAATCGCCCGCACCATTCCGGGATGGTCGATCATCACCCGAGTTGCCCACAGCGACGTCGGCTCGTCGCCCGAGCGAGCCACGAGCTCCTGCCCCATTCCTCCATCGAGCAGCGTGATCCTTGCCATCGTCATCCCCTTCGGCGCGGCGGTGCGTCGCAATCGTTGAGGCATGAGCCCCGCCACTCATCATCGAGCTTGCAGTGCCGGTATCCAATGGTCAGGCACGACCGGCGACGGCAGCACACTAGCCGTGCGTTGCGTGCGGATGGCGATCAGTGGCAGTGGCCGGTGCTGTTCTGGCCGGCGATCAGGTCCTGCGGCGGAACGTCGAGCGCCGGATTCCTGTCGAAGAACGACACAGGGCGCATGTGGAACCCGGTGTGCTCCACCGGCATCACCGGGAAATCCTCGGGCCGGCAGACGTGGGTGGTGCCGACGGTGACCCAGACCACGATGTCGGTGTCGACGAGCGGACGGTCTGCAGCCAGGTACGCCGGCAGGCCGGACCCGCCCGGATGCTGGTTCGGGTAGAAGCCGGCCGCACGGGTCTCGTCGTCGGCGTAGGCGCTGACCCACACGTGCCCGGTGGCAAACGCGGCGCGCTTGGCCGTCGTGGACTGGGGATGCGCAATGAGCAGCGGCGATGCGCCGGGGACGATCTTGTAGCCAGTCGCCTGGCCCAGCGAGTTTCGCGATGCGTCATTGGACACCAGCCACGTGCGGCTCGCCAGCGCGTCGGCGCGACGCCGACCGTCGGCCTCTCGGGTGATCGGCGTGCGGACGGCACGGAACGCGACACCGTGCGGATTGTCGGGTCCGAGCGGCTCGGTGACGACGTCGACCTCGTCGATCCGATTCGCCGGCCCGTCGATGTCGAGATCCAGCCGGAAGCTGAAGAAGTGCTGATGGATCGGACCGGTGTGCGAGGGGCTGATCACCGACTCGAACGGTGAGGTCTGGTGGCCCTCGGCCATGGCCGTCATCAGCACGATGCCGGTCAGCTTCACCTCCACCTCGATCGACCCGTCCTGATGCAGGTACCAGAAGTAGCCGTAGTCGTAGTTGCCGAGCGTCGCCCAGAAGCTGATGGCGAGCCGCCGATTGCGACGGCTGTGCGTGGTGCCGGTCGTCGGGTCGAAGTGTCGCCACAGGGCGTTTACGTCCTCTTCGTGGATGCAGACCGTGTTCGGCACCACCACCACGGTTCCGTCGGGCCGTGCGAGCGGCGTGGAGAGGTAGGCGATCTCTCCGAGGCAGTCGCACCCCAGCACGAGGCTGTTCGCCGAGCAGCCCATGCCCACCTCACCCGCGTCGAACACGTTGCGCCAGAAGTGCTGGCCCTGAGGGTCGCCATAGGGAACGGCCATCTCGGCCATCGCGCCGCGATACAGCACCGATCGGCCGTCGTAGGTCAGCTGGTGCAGCACGAGGCCCTCGATCGGGTGGAGCGAGAGTCGGACCCGCCACTTCTGCCACGCCAACTCGGTGCCATCGAGGGTGAACGACGGCCCATCGGGCTGGGTGATCTGCAACGGCTTCAGGTCGTCGCGTAGCGAACCACCCGCTGCCCGCACGCTCTCGGGATCAAAGCGGCCATCATGATCTGGGATGGGGGTACCGATGCCCTCGTCCACCAGCTCGTACACCTCATTGGTGCCACGGTCGATCACGGCCACCAGTCCGTGAATCGGCCGAGCCCACAGCTGATCGGCCGGGTTCTCGCGCAGGTAGAACACGCAGCGGCTCAGCCGTCGACCGGTGCCGTCGTAGGGGCGGTCGAAGTGGCCTGCCGGCCACGGCTCGACGTAGACGGCCGAGAGATCGGTGACACCGCGGCGGGCGAGTGCCGACTGCACCTGCGGATCGTGAACCACGTGCTGTGCCGTGTCGATCTCCGAGGCCACCGACGATGCGTGCATGCCGGGCCGCCCCTCGCAGGTGAGCACCGAGGCGGTTCCCTCGGCCACCGCGGCCTCAGCCTCGTACGTCATGCCCGAGTCATGGTCGACCACGATCACCATGGCGGCACGTCGGGGCGACGGCGCGTCGCCCACCTGCCATGCCAGCACCTCCGCCTTCGGCGGCTCGGCGAGACATGCGTACACGATAGCCGGTCGGTCGCCGCAGCGGCCCGACGACAGCACGGCGGCGCAGGCGGCAGCCATCTCGTCGCGACTGAGCGGATCGAGCGGATGCGGGCCCGCAGCGCCACCGTCGACAGCACCGACTGAGTTCATTGCTCACGACCCTTCCGAGTGCCGACTGTGCAGCTGGTTGACATTGCTCGAGCGCCATTCTGCACGCCAACGCTCCTACGCCGCAGGCGGACCTCGGCCCACAGCTGTCGTTGGTGGTCCGCGCGGCGCTCCGGGCTGTGCGTAGCATCCGTGTCCGCACGGTCGAGTGACAGGGGTTGTCGATGAAGGTTGGCTACGTGGTGCTGTACGTGAACGATCCGGCGGCGTGCCTGCGCTTCTGGACCGAGCAGGTCGGCATGGTCGAGAAGGGCAGCATCGAGGCGGGCGGCTTTTCCATCGCGAAGGTGGGGTTCACCGGCCAGGACTTCGCCTTCGAGCTGGTGCCGCTCGCCCTGATGGCGGACAACCCCGATGGCCTCGACCTGGCGACGCCGTCGATCGCCTTCCATGTCGACAACCTCGAGGTCGCCCGCGCCGAACTGGTGGCGAGGGGCGTCGAGGCGACCGAGGTCGGTACTCATTCCGGCATGTCCACGTTCGCGTTCCCCGACAACGAGGGCCGCTGGTTCGCGGTCATCCAGGGCTGACCGTCAACCGTTGCTGCGCCGGAGACGCCTGAGCGTCGTTTCGACCAACGTTCGCGCCGCCTCGGCCACGCCGGCACCGCGTCAGGCCCCGCTTGCCGGCGCACCTGGCCAGTCACGTGCTGGCCATTGCAGGGTCGCCCCGAACAGCGCGCCCAGTCGACCGGGGCGCGTGCATGCGCCCTGTCAGCGATATCATCAGATATCACATCGGAGGAACGACATGGCCAACATCCTGCTACGCGACCTTCCCGACGAGGTCGTTGCCGCAATCGACGCCCGGGCAGCCCGTGTCGGCCTCTCGCGAACGGAGTACATCAGGAGGGCACTCGAGCGCGAGCGCGCCGGCAGTGCGGGGCCTGTCACCATCGACGACCTCGCACGAGTCGCCGTCCTGGCCGCCGACCTTGCCGACCCTCACGTCATGTTCGACGCCTGGTCGTGACGGCCTGGCTCATCGACAAGTCGGCCGTGGTCCGCCTGCACAGCGCTGCCGACGCCCAGGAGTGGGCCCGCCGGATCGAGCGAGGGCTCGTGCGCGTCTCGACGGTCACGAGGCTCGAGATCGGATACTCGGCTCGCGCAGTGGCGGATCACCGTCGCCTGCTCTCCGAGACTCCCATCGCGTCGATGCCAGTCGAATACCTCACGCCGCGCATCGAGGAGCGCGCACTCGAGATCCAGTCAGCGCTCGCCGCACGCGGCCAGCACCGCGGACCGTCGATTCCCGACCTGCTCATCGCTGCGACCGCGGAACTGGCCGGCCTCACCGTGCTGCACCTCGACAGGGATTTCGAGCTCATCGCCGACATCACCGGCCTCGCCCACGAGCGGCTCGACTCGAACTGAGTCGGCGGGAACCGGCCTCGGTGTCCGGACCCGGCCCCTACCCTCGGGCGTCGCGTGGTGCGGACAGGCCGGTCTCGGCGGCGACGGTGCGGATGAGGGCCTGGCGGTCGGCGACGGTGCCGAGTTTGTGCTCGAGCGGGCCGTCGATCAGCAGCGTCGCCAGGCCGTGAGCGAGCGACCACATCGCGATAACGCGGCTGCGGATCTCGGCGACGGATGCGCCGTCGCCGAGCAGTCGCTGCACGTGGTCGACGAGCACGTCGAACGACTCGTCGCCTACCGCGGCGAGCTCGGGGTTCTCGCCGATGTGGGTGAGATCGGCGCGGAACATCACTCTGAAGTGGCCGGGGTGCCCAACGGCGAACTCGACATAGCTGCCCAGCAGCGCCGTCGAGGTGTCGACATCAGTGCGTTCCGCCGCCTGGCGGAGTGCGGCGGCGAACATTGCGAAGCCCTCGAGCGCGATTGCCTGGAAGATGCCGGTGCGGTCGGTGAAGTGGTGGTACGGCGCCTGGTGGCTCACCCCGGCGGCAGCAGCCACCTGGCGGAAGGACAGGCCGTCGGGTCCGTGCGCGGCGATGTGCTCGACGGCGGCGCGCAGCACGGTCTCTCGCAGCGACGCCGGTGACATGGGCCGAGGCTAGAGCTGTCACTTGACATCGTCAAGGCTTTGCTGGACACTGTCAACATGCACTCCACCGCCAACCGTTACCTCGTCGGCAACTACGCCCCCGTCGCCGACGAGGTGACCGCCACCGATCTCCAGGTGATCGGCGAGCTGCCGCCCGACCTGAACGGCCGCTACCTGCGCAACGGCCCCAACCCGATCAGCGAGGTCGACCCGGCGACGCACCACTGGTTCATCGGCGACGGCATGGTGCACGGCATCTGCCTGCGCGAGGGCCGGGCCGAGTGGTATCGGAATCGCTACGTCGGCTCCTCGGCCGTCAGCGCCGCCCGCGGCCTGCCCGACATCCCCGGCCGCGACTGGAGCAGCACGCCGATCGGCCCCAACACCAATGTCGGCGGATTCGCCGGCACCACCTGGGCAATGGTGGAAGCCGGTGCCTGCCCGGTCGAGCTCACCTACGAGCTCGACACCGTGGGTCGCAACGACTTCTCGGGCACGCTGCCCGGCGCCTTCACCGCGCACCCCAAGGTCGACCCCGCCACCGGCGAGATGCACGCCATGACGTATGCGTGGGCACAGTGGCTCGACCACGTGCAGTACGTGCGGGTGGGCACCGACGGGCGCGTGAACCGCACGGTGGACATCCCGCTGCCCGGGATGTCGATGGTGCACGACCTCTCGATCACCGACCGCTACATCGTCGTATACGACCAACCGGTGCTCGTCGACCTCGACCTCGTCTTCGCCGGCCGCCAGTTCCCGTTTCGCTGGAACGCCGACTACGGCAACCGCATCGGCCTGATGCCCCGCGAGGGAACGGCTGCCGACATCACGTGGATCGACGTCCCCGTCGGCTACGTGTTCCACCCGCTCAACGCCTACGACACCCCCGACGGCAGGGTGGTGCTCGATGTGTGCTTCTACGACGTGATGATGCGCGACGACGTCAATGGGCCACTCGGCGACTCGCTCCCCCGCCTCGTGCGATGGGAGGCCGATCCGGCCACGCGCACCGTCAGCGTCACCACCATCGACGAGCGGGTGAACGAGTTCCCCCGCCACCGCGGCTCGCTCACCGGCAAGCCCTACCGCTACGGCTACTGCGCCGAGGTCGACTCGCAAAGCATGCACTGGCCCACGCTGAAGCACGACCTCGTCACCGGCGCCCGCGAGTCGTTCGACCACGGGCCCGGACGCGCCGCCGGCGAGCCGGTGTTCGTCGCCCGTCCCGGCAGCACCGACGAGGACGACGGCTGGCTGCTCACCTTCGTCCACGACAGCAACGACGACTCCGCCGAGTTCGTCGTCATCGACGCGCGCAACTTCGCCCGTGGCTACGTCGCCCGCGTCAAGCTGCCGCAGCGGGTGCCATTCGGCTTCCACGGCAACTGGGTGTCCGACCGGAGCGTGTAGCGATGACGCACGCCGCGATGCACGAGCGCGCCTACGCCCGTCGCTGGTGGGTAATGGCGGTGCTCAGCGCCAGCGTCTTCCTCGTGGTGGTCGACAACCTGATCGTCACCGTCGCCCTGCCCACGCTGCAGCGCGAGCTCGACGCAACCGTCTCCTCACTGCAGTGGATCGTCGACGCCTATGCGCTCGTCTTCGCCTGCCTCCTGCTCGCTGGCGGGGGCATCGGCGACCGGTGGGGACGCAAGCGCGCCCTGCAGGCCGGGCTCGTGCTCTTCGCGCTCTTCAGCGGGTTCGCGGCGTTCGCCGACTCGGCAGGAAGCCTCATCTTCTGGCGCGGCGCGATGGGCATCGGCGCCGCGCTCGTCTTCCCGGCCACGCTCGCCATCATCACCAACCTGTTCACCGACCCGGTCGAGCGGGCGAAGGCCATCGGCCTGTGGTCGGCGGTATCGGGCATGGCGGTGGCATTCGGTCCCGTCGCCGGCGGCTTCCTCCTCGAGCACTTCTGTTGGGGATCGGTCTTCCTCATCAACATCCCGATCGTCGCGATCGCGCTGCTCGTCGGCCACTTCCTCGTCCCCGAGTCGAGCGAGCCGCACGAGGAACGCTTCGACGTCGTCGGCCTCATGCTGTCGGTCGCCGCCGTCGGGGTGCTCGTGTTCACGGTGATCGAGTCACCCCACTGGGGATGGGGAAGCCTCTCCAGCACCGGCGGCTTCGTGCTCGCTGCCGTGCTGCTCGCCGGCTTCGTCCGCTACGAGAGCCGCCGGCAGCACCCCCTCCTCGACGTCACCTTCTTCCGCAATGCCCGTTTCAGCGCCGCCACCGGGTCGATCGGCATCGCGTTCCTCAGCCTGTTCGGCTTCACGTTCCTCGTCACGCAGTACTTCCAGTTCGTTCGCGGCTACGACCCGCTCGAGTCGGGGCTGCGCACGGTGCCATTCGCGGTCGGCGCCGGCATCACCGCGCCGCTGGCCGCGCGCGCCGCATTGCGATGGGGTACCACGCGCGTCGTCGCCGCAGGCCTGCTGAACATGTCGATCGGCTTCCTCGTCGTCAGCCGCATCGACGCCGACACTGCGTACTGGGGTCCCATCGTGATCTCGATGCTGCTCATCGCCAACGGACTGTCGCTCGTCACCTCGCCCAGCACGGAGGCCGTGATGGGCTCAGTGCCGCGCGAGCGGGCCGGTGTTGCCTCTGCGGTGAACGACATCTCACGCGAACTCGGAGGCACCCTGGGCGTCGCCATCTCCGGCTCGGTCTTCGTCAGCCTCTACTCGCCGAGGATCACCGAGGCATTCGGGGCGATCCCCGGCCTCGTCGACGCACTGCCCGACGGCGTCTTCGATCAGGCACAGGACTCGGTCGGTGCCGCCTTCGCCGTCGCCGAGCGCAGCCCCGCCGCGGTACAGCCGCAGGTGGTCAATGCCGTCAGCGAGTCGTTCATGAGCGGCTTCGGCACGGCCTGCCTCGTGGTGTCGGCAGCCGCCTTCGTCGGCTCGATCCTCGCCCTCCGCTTCCTGCCGGCCCGCAGCGCCTCGCACGCCGCATCCTGACGGCGAACGCTGAAGCGGGTCAGCGGGCAAGCACCTCGACGTCGCAACGCGAGCCGACGGCCAGCGGGATGTCGGGTCCGACGTCGGCCACCAGCGCCGCGCCGTCGGCAGTCCTGACGGTGTAGCGATGCGTCGGGCCGAGGAACTCGACGCGCTCCACGGTGTGCGGCCCGCCCTCGACCACGCGCACCTCGTGCGGCCGCACCAGCACCTCGCCGCCATCGGCCGTCGGCACGTACGACGAGACGGCAATGAAGCCGGCGACGAATCGGCTGGCCGGCGACTGGTACACCTCGCGCGGCGTGCCGCGCTGGACGATTCGACCGGCTTCCATCACCGCCACCTCGTCGCCGAGGGTGAGCGCCTCGTGCCGGTCGTGCGTCACCAGCACCGCCGCCGTGCCACGGCGCGAGAGGATCGACCTCACCTCCCACCCGAGCTCTTCCCGCAGCGACTCGTCGAGCGCGCCGAACGGCTCGTCGAAGAGGAACGTGCGCGGGTTCATCACGAGCGAGCGCGCCAGGGAGGCGCGCATCTTCATGCCACCCGAGAGCTGTCGCGGGTACTTGTCCTCGAAGCCCTGCAGCCCCACCAGTTGGATGGTCTCCGCGGCGAGGCGCTCGCGCTCCGCGCCGCCGATACCGCTCAGTTCCGCGATGAGCTCGACGTTGCGCCGCACCGTGCGCCAGGGCAGGAGCGTCGCGTCCTGGAAGACGTAGCCGATCTTGGATCCGTCGACGTCGCAGGAGCCCGCCGTGTGCCGCTCCAGCGCGGACGCGATGCGCAGCAGGGTGCTCTTGCCGCAGCCCGACGGGCCGACGACGCTCACGAACTCTCCCTCGCGCACGCCAAAGGAGACGCCCTCGAGCGCCACGGTGCCGTCGGGGAACGTCATCCCCACGTTCTCGAACGTCAGCGCTGACATCCGACCCTCCCCCCGATGCGCGACGAGAGTAGTCGGGCGGGGCGCGCCGCGCGAACGGCCTGCGGCACTCCGCCCCGACCCGCCAGCGATCGGATCGTCAGTCGGATGGGGTCCCCGCGCGACCCGACCCGTCGACCCCGGCCACCACGCGGCCGTCGTGCACGACGATGCGGTGCGGGGGCTGGTCCGCGATCGCGGCGCGGGGGTCGGCCGCGGGCACCACGACGAGCTCGGCGCGCGCGCCCACCATCGGCCCCGCGGCGGGGAGCGACATCACCGCGCGGGGTGCGTGGGTCACCGCCTCGAGCGCCTCGTCGGGCAGCAGGTGTGCCGCCATCACCATCAGCGCTGCGGTCTCGAGCGGGTCCGCGCGACCGAAGGGGTTGAAGGGATCCTGGAGGTTGTCCGCGCCGGCCGCCACGGTCGCCCCCGCCCGCCGCAGCGCGCGCACCGCGGTGAGGCCGCGCGGCATGGCGTGCTGGCGGTCCCGACCCTGGAGGAACAGGTTGGTGTGCGGCAGGGCGATCACGCCGACGCCGGCCTCGGCGACGCGGTCCGCGACGCGGGACTGCGTCGCGTCGTCCTGCACCCCGAGGCTCACGCAGTGCGACGCGACGACCGGGTGCGCGTGTCGGCGCGTGACCACCTCTTCCGCGAGGTGGTCGAGCGACAGGGCACCCGCGTCGAGGGTCTCGTCGCAGTGGAGGTCCAGCGGCACCCCGAGCTCCGCGGCGA
>JBJTRF010000190.1:0-9662 GCA_046076025.1 Ilumatobacteraceae bacterium | reverse complement strand
GGTGACGATGTCGACGCCGACGGCAGCGAGGTCGGCCAGCAGGCCCTCGACCTCGCGGGGTTCCTCGCCGAGTCCGAGCATGAACCCCGACTTCGTGGCGAGCCCCGCCCGCTTCGCGTGCGCCAGCACGCCGAGGCTGCGCGCATAGCCGGCGCTCGGCCGGACGGCACGCTGCAGTCGCGCCACCGTCTCGATGTTGTGATTGAGGATGTCGGGGCGCGCGGCGAACAGCGCCGACAATGCCGATGCATCACCCTTTGCGTCGCTGATGAGCGTCTCGACGGTCGCGTCGGGTACCGCATCACGGATCGCATCGACGCATGCGGCCACGTGCGCCATTCCGCCGTCGTCGAGGTCGTCGCGCGCGACCATTGTCAGCACGGCATGGCTGACGCGCATCTCGGCGATTGCCGCCGCGACTCGAGCCGGCTCATCGGCCTGGGGCGCCTGGGGCTTGGTCGTGTCGACGAGGCAGAAGCCGCACGCACGGGTGCACCGCTCGCCAAGCACCATGAACGTGGCGGTGCCATCTGCCCAGCACTCGCTCAGGTTCGGGCACCCCGCCTCCTCGCACACGGTGACGAGTCCGTGGTTCCGGATCGACCGCTGCAGCGACAGCACCTCGGGGCCGTGGACGACATGCGGGCGCAGCCACTCGGGCTTGCGCTGGCCCACGGCGAGTCCCTCGGCGACACCCGCCTGCTCAAGTCGTCGCGCGGCGCGCGTGGGGCCAGCGAGGTGATCGCCGGAGGGTCGCACGGTGCCGCCGGGGCCGGCGCCGCGCGAGAACGGCGCCAGGTCGTCCGGGCGGTGCTTCCACGCCACGTCCTGCCGCTCGACGACTCCGCTGCCCCAGATGCGGGCGGCCTCCTCGACCATCACGTCGACAACCTCGCGCATCGTCGCCTGCACGCCCTCCTCGGCGAGGGATGTCACCGGGAGGTGGGCGATCCCGCACGGCACGATGTGGTCGCGCATGTAGGCGAGGTCGGTGGCGACGTTGAGCGCGAAGCCGTGCATCGTGCGGCCCTCGCCCCGCTGCTCGCCGGCCGTCGAGCGCGGCTGTCCGAGCTTCACGCCGATGGCGCAGATCTTCCGCGGCGCGGGCGTGCTGACGCCGACCCAGACACCCGGGTACTCGTCGAGACAGCCGACATCTGCCACGCCCAGCCGCCCAAGCACCGAGACGACGAGCCGCTGAATCGCGCACACGTGATCGCTGGCTCCCAGCGAGTTGGGCACGTCGACGATCGGATAGCCCACCAGCTGGCCGGGGCCGTGATACGTGACGTCGCCGCCGCGCGACACCGCTACCAGTTCAGCGTCCACTGCGGCCGGGTCGACGCGCAGGTTGGTGGCGAGGTCGGCCCGGGGGCCATGGGTGAACACGTGCGGATGCTCGAGCAGCAGGAGGTGGTTGCCGGTGCCGTGCACGTAAAGCGCCGTCTGCAGCGCCAGCGCCTCGCGGTAGGGCACCCGGCCGAGCCAGCGCGCCCGCAGTGTCATCGTCGTCAGAGCTCCTGTGCCCAGTCGCGGGTCTCGAGAATGTCCTTGATCCGGGCGAGGAACCCGGCGGCATACGCACCGTCGAAGGCACGGTGATCCCAGGCCATCGCAAGGTTCCCCACCGGATGCACGGCGATCCCCTCGCTGCCGCCCGGCAGCTCGACGACGACCGGCTTGCGGACGATGGCATCGGTGGAGAGGATCGCGACCTGCGGCTGGTTGATGATCGGCATCGTCAGCACGCTGCCCGCCGACCCGTTGTTGGTGATGGTGAACGTGCCGCCGCTGATCTCGTCGGGGCCGAGGCGCCTCGAGCGGGCGCGGGCAGCGAGGTCGTTGATCTCGCGGGTGATCGCCCGCAGGCGCTTCGAGTCGGCTGCGCGCACCACGGGCACGAGCAGGCCCTGGTAGTCGAGGTCGACGGCGACGCCAATGTCGATGTAGTTGTGCACGACGAGGTCGTGCTCGCCCACGCTGGCGTTGAGGTGCGGGAACTCGGCGAGAGCGTCGATAACCGCCCTCGTGATGAATGGCAGGTAGGTGAGGCTGAATCCCTCGGTGGCCTTCCACTCGCCCTTCACCTTCGACCGGACGGCATCGACGGCGGCGAAGTCGACCTCGACGACGCTGAAGGCATGGGGGCTGGCCGCCTTGCTGGCGATCATGTGCGCGGCGGTGGCGCGGCGGATCTTCGACAGGGGCACGACCGTGTCGCGCTCGCCCGAGACGACCGGTGTTGCGGCGACCGGGACAGGCGCAGCGGTCGAGGCGGCGACAGTGGGGGCCGGTGCGGCTGCCACCAAAGCGGGCTCGGGCGTCGACATCGTCGGCGCGGCGGCGGGAGTCGGTGCCGCAGCAGCGCCGGACTGACTGCGCCGGTCGATGAAGTCGAGCACGTCATCGCGGGTGATGCGCCCGCCGGGGCCGGTGCCCGGGATGTCGTCGGCGTCGAGTCCGTGCTCGTTGACGAGTCGTCGCACCACGGGCGACAGCAGTCGGCGGTCGCCTGACGCCGCAGCGGGCTCGGCTGCCGGTACCGGCGCAGATGCTGCTGCCGGGACAGGAGTCGGCGCAACCGGGGCCGGCGCAGGTGCCGGCGCCGCTGCGGGGGCGGGAACCGGCGCAACCGCTGGCGCCGCAGCGGCCGACGCCGCGGGTGCTGCAGCGGGCGCAGGTGCGGGCGCCGCGCCCGCCGCGCCGACCACTGCGATCACCGTGCCGACCGGCACGGTGTCGCCCTCGGCGGCGCGGATCTCGACGAGCACGCCGGCCACGGGCGACGGCACCTCGGTATCGACCTTGTCGGTGCTCACCTCGAAGAGCGCCTCGTCGGCGGCAACGGTGTCGCCCACCTTCTTGAACCACCGCGTGATCGTCCCCTCGGTGACGGTCTCACCGAGTTGGGGCAGGGCGACGTCGGTCATGGCGGTGATCCTCCGGATCTCTCAGGCGTTCAGGCTTCGTCCGGTGAGCGACAGCATCGTCTCGCCGAACAGTTCGGTCAGGCTCGGGTGCGGCTGGATGAACTCTGCCACCTCGGCGACGGTCGCCTCCCAGTTCACGGCGAGATAGCCGCCGCTCAGCTGCTCGGTGACCCACGGTCCCACCATGTGCACGCCCAGCACCTGGCCGGCCGTGCCGTCGGCGTTCTTGCGGGCGATGATCTTCACCAGTCCGTCGAGCTCGCCCAGGATCTGCGCCCGGCTGTTGGCCCTGAACTGGTGCTTGGCCACGACAACCTCGTGGCCGGCAGCGAGTGCCGCCTCCTCGGACGGCCCAGCGAACGCCACCTCGGGATGGCAGTAGATCGCCCACGGCACTCGGTCGTACGCGATCGGCATCGGCGACTCGCCGAGGATGTGCTTCACCACCAGAATGGCCTCGGCGTATCCCACGTGTGCGAGTGCCGGTGTGTTGATGAGATCGCCGATCGCGTAGACGCCCGGCTCGCCAGTGCGGCAGTACTCGTCGACGGTCACGAAGCCGCGCGCGTCGACCGCCACCGACGTCCCCCCGAGGCCGAGAAGGTCGGCGAACGGGCGGCGGCCGATGCTGACGACGACTGCATCCACCTCGAGCGTCGACGTCGAGGCGTCGTCGGCGCTGAACTGCACGGTCGTCATCGGCGTGCCGGCCGGCGACGTGGACGGCACGTGGCCGAGCACCTTGGCGCCGGTGCGGATGTCGATGCCCTTCTTCTTGAAGCTGCGCACGACGACGTTGGCGACGTCGGCATCGAGGCCGGGCAGCACCTTCGGCAGCCCCTCAAGAATGGTGACCGACGCGCCGAGATCGGCGAACGTGCTGGCGAACTCGCAGCCGATGGCGCCCCCGCCGATCACTGCCACGCGTGCCGGCACGCGGTCGAGCATCAGCACCTCGTCGCTCGTCATCACCACGCCGGGCGAGCCGGGGCTTGACGGCTCGAAGCCGGGAATGGTGCGCGGCACCGAGCCAGCGGCCAGCAGGACATGCCGGCCCGAGAGCACCTGGGTGCCGCCGTCGGCGAGCTGCACCGTGACCGTGCGACCGGCTCCGAGCGATCCGACGCCGCGCACGATGGTGATCCTCTTCGAGCCCATGAACCCGGTGAGGCTCTTCACGATGCCGTCGACGATCTTCTGCTTGCGCTGCTGGGCGACTGCGAAGTTCACCACCGGCGTGCCCGCCTCGATTCCGAACTCGGCTGCGTGCGCCACGTGGCGCTGCACTGCGGCCGTCTCGAGGAACGCCTTTGCGGGGATGCACCCGCGGTTCAGGCAGGTACCGCCCATCGAGTCGCGCTCGACGATCGCCACGCTCAGGCCGGCCGACACGGCGTAGAGCGCCGCCCCGTAGCCGCCAGGGCCACCGCCGATCACCACCAGGTCGTACTGGGCATCCATCGAGTCAGGCTCCGCTCTCGTCGGCACGTCGGGTGCCGTCGATACGGTACCGGCTCCGCAGTGCGCCGACCCAGCCCCCGGGCGGCGCAGCGGGTCAGCGTGACAGACGGCTCACGCCAGGTTCCACAGGGCGCGGCCCTCGCCGCGCTCGAACACAAGCTGGCGGTCGGTTGCCTCGAGTGCGGCCGACGGGAAGACGATGGTGCAGGTGACCGGCTGAACCGTGAACCCGGCACACGTCGACGACGCGAGCGGCAGCACGAGGCTGTTCGGGGCCCGCAGCGAGAATCCGTCGAGGCCGTCGTCATCGTCGACGCCCGAGAGCACGACGGTGACCACCGCCGTCGCTGCGTTCTCGTCGTAGCCGGTCACCACTACGACGGCATCCCCCGCACGGCCCTCGTCGCCGATGGCGAGCGCCGCCGAGGGCTCGCCGCCGGTGATACGCAGCAACTGCACCCCGCCCGCCAGCAGGATCGCCAGCCCGCAGGCCACCGAGAGCAGGAGCAATGTGCGCGTCCGCATGGCCTCCGCAGGCTATGGCAGGTACTGTCCGAGTCATGCAGCGCCAGGTACGTGTCCTCCGTCTCGCCACAGCGGCGGCGCTCGTCGCGGCCACTGGCGCTGGGTGCGCGGCCGACGGCACCACGACGGTCGCCCCGGCGGCCACGACGACGACTGCTCCGGCGGCCGACGGCTCCGACGGCGGCACCGACACGCCGGGCCCCAGCAGCACCCCTTCGCCCTCGACCACGACGGGCGGTTCATCAGTGCCGTCGGCACTGCAGTTCTCGGCTCCCGGCGTCGGCGGCACCACCATCGACTTCGCGCAGTACGCCGGCACCCCGGTGGTGCTGTGGTTCTGGGCGCCCGGTTGAGGCACCTGCCGTCGTGAAGCCCCCTCGGTCGAGGAGGCAAGCAGCACCTGGGCCGGTCGGGCCGCCTTCGTGGGCGTCGCCTGGTACGGCTCCGACGACGACTTCCAGGGCTTCATCGACGAGTACGGACTCACCTTCCCGCAGGTGAGCGATCCCGACGGCGAGGTGTTCGCCCGCTTCGGCGTGGCATCGCAACCCGCTGTCGTGGTGATCGACGCCGCTGGCACGGCCACGCTGCTGCCCGGCGCCACCGATGCCGCCGAACTCTCGGCGGTGCTCACCGATATCGGCGCCTGACGGCGCCGCCGGCTCAGCCCACCAGTGCCCGGCGGGCAGCGTCCTCGCTGGCATCGGTGACGAGTACCAGCACCTCGTCGCCCACCCGCAACAGCGTCTCTGGCATCGGCACGATGACCGACTCGTCGCGGACGATGACGACGATGGCGGCACCGGCCGGCAGTGCAAGGTCGGTGACCCGCGAGTCGGCTGCCGGCGACGTGGTGGCCAGCGTCACCTCGGCGAGCCGCGTGTGCCCGCGCTCGAACGACATCAATCGCACGAAGGACCCCACCACGACCGCCTCCTGCAGCAGTCCGGTGATGACATGCGGCGTGCTCACCGCGATATCGACGCCCCACACCTCGTCGAACATCCACTCGTTCTTCGGGTTGTTCACGCGGGCCAGCACCCGAGGCACGGCGAACTCGGTCTTGGCCAGCAGCGACACGACGAGGTTGTCCTCATCGTCGCCGGTGACTGCGGCGAGCACCTCGGCCTTCAGGATGCCGGCCGACTCGAGGGTGTTGAGGTCGCAGGCATCGCCCTGCACCCATGCCACGCCCGGCACGTCGTTGCGGTGCGCTGCCACGACCTGCGCGTCGTTGTCGACGATGCACACTCCGTGGCCAGCAGCAACCAGCTGCTCGGCGATGAACCTTCCGACGCTTCCTCCGCCGGCGATGACGATCTTCACCATTCGCTCCTCAACGTGTGGCCGACGGCGGCTGCGCCAGCAGGTGATCGACGCGGTCGACCATCGTGGTGGGAACGGCGACATGGACGATGTCGCCAGATTCGAGGGTGGCGCCGGGCGACGGCAGGGTGGCACGCCCGCTGCGGCAGAGCGACACGAGCCGCAGGCCGGTGCGCTCGATGTCGTCGACTGTCCGGTCGGCCCACGCAGCCGACAGTTGGTGCTCGACCACCGACACCTGCCCGCTCTGGTCGGTCCATTCGAGCCGCGATGCACCGGGCAGCACGCGGCGCAGCACTCGCTCGGTTGTCCACACTGCCGGTGCGACCGTGGGAATGCCCAGGCGCTGGTAGATGTGGGCGCGATTCGGGTCGTAGATCCGCGCCACGACACGCTCGATGCCGAAGGTCTCGCGGGCGACACGCGCCACGAGGATATTGGAGTTGTCGCCGTTGGTGACCGCCGCCACCGAGTCGGCACGCTCGATGCCGGCCTAGAGCAGCAGCTCGCGGTCGAACCCGACGCCGACGAAGGTCGTGCCGGCGAAGTCGTCGCCGAGTCGCGCGAATGCCGACTGCTTGCGGTCGATGACCGCCACCGAGTGCTGCTCAGAGGCGAGGATCCGGCCGAGCGACGACCCCACTCGGCCGCACCCCACTATCACCACGTGCACGACATACCTCCTCGGCGCACCACCGGTGCCGACCCGGGTGTCGACTGTACCCACCGGCATCGCCGCCAACGCCAGTCGACTCGCTGTCCGGCACGACAGGTTGGTGCTCCGGGCCGTACGGTTCCCGCATGCGAGTCGTCATCTCCGGAGCAACAGGCCTTATCGGCACCGCCCTCTGCACGACATTGGCCGACGCCGGCCACGATGTGGTGCGCCTCGTGCGCCGCAACCCGGCAGCGGGCGACATCCTCTGGGACCCGGCCCGCGGGTCGCTGCCCGTTGATTCGCTCAAAGGGGCCGACGCCGTGGTGCACCTTGCCGGGGCGGGTATCGGCGACCGCCGGTGGTCCGACGCCTACCGGCGCGAGATCCTCGAGAGCCGCACGGCATCGACCTCGCTGCTTGCCGAGGCCATCGCCGGCACCGAGGGCGGCCCGCGGGTGTTCCTCAGCGGCAGTGCCATCGGCTACTACGGCGCCACGGGCGACGAGGAACTCGACGAGTCGTCGCCCGCTGGCACCGGCTTCCTCGCCGACGTGTGCGCGCAGTGGGAGGCCGCTACTGCGCCAGCCGACAAGGCGGGCGCCCGCGTGGCCCATCTGCGCACCGGCATCGTGCTCTCCCCCGCCGGAGGAGCACTGAATAAGTTGCTGCCGCTGTTCGCCATCGGCGCCGGCGGCCGATTCGGCAGCGGACGCCAGTGGCGGAGCTGGATCTCGCTGCCCGACGAGGTCGGTGCCATCGTCCACCTGCTCGGCGCCGACGTCAGCGGCCCGGTGAACCTCACGGCGCCGAATCCGCTCACCAATGCCGAGTTCACCAAGATGCTGGCGAAGGTGATGCGCCGGCCCGCCCTGCTGCCCGTGCCGCGAATCGGGCCGGCGCTGCTGCTGGGCGGCGACCTCGCCGACGCGCTGCTGTACACCGGCCAGCGCGTCGTGCCCGGCGTGCTGTCGCGCTCGGGCTACCAGTTCCAGCACGCCACGCTCGAGGTCGCGCTGCGAGCCCTCCTCAACCGCTGAGGGCGGGGCGCGCCGCCCCAGCGGATCGGCCCTGACGGCCGCTACTGGTCCGAGGTGTCGAGCCCCGGCCAGCGGGCCAGGGCGGCAGCGAGATCGAGGCGCCACGTGCCGATCTCGGCGGGCCATTCGTCGCGCGGCACGGCCCACATCACCTCGAACTCGATGCCGTCAGGGTCGCGGGCGTAAAGGCTCTTGCTGGCACCGTGGTCGCTCTCGCCAACGAGCGCCCCCGCCGTCCGAAGTCGCTCGCGTGTCGCAGCGAGCTCGTCGATTGTCCGCACCTGCCAGGCCAGGTGATAGAGGCCGGGACGCGGCGCAGACCGTCCGCCGGCCGACGGGACGGCGGACGGCCCTACCTGGAACAGGCCGAGGTCATGGTCGTTGTCGCTGTCGGCGGCGCGCAGGAAGAAGGCCGCGTCGCCGATCGACCCGACGACGGTGAAGTCGAGCGTCTCGGCATAAAACCTCGCCGACGCCGGCGCGTCGCTGACGTACAGCACCGCGTGATTCAGCCTGACGATCCCCATCCTCGGTACCCTTGCTCGGCCGCACGGTCGTGCGGGATGCGCGCACCGTATCGCCATTTCATTGCGCTCGCAACTATTTACTCGCGCAAGTCTCCGCTACCCTGCTGTCCATGCCCTCGAAGACCGTGCGCACCCGCTGGCTCGACGAGACCGAGCAGTCCTCGTGGCGGTCATTCGTGCATGCGGTCACCGACCTGATGGCCGGTCTCGAGGCCGACCTCGCCCCCCACGGGCTCACCAATGGCGACTACGGCGTCCTCGTGCTCCTCAGCGAGGCACCCGACTCGCAATTGCGGATGTGCGACCTTGCGGCCGAGTTGCAGCTCTCGCCCAGCGGGCTCACCCGACGCCTCGACGGCCTCGTCCGCAGCGGGTGGGTCGAGCGCGCCGCGTGCCCGAGCGACCGGCGCGTCACCTACGCCCGGCTCACGTCCGACGGCAGGCGCAAGCTCGACGCCGCTGCGCCCGACCACGTCGACAGCGTTCGCCGGCACCTGCTCGAGCCGCTCGGCCCCCGAGGGGTCGAGCAACTGGGCGCCCTCATGCGCAGGGTGCGGGCACGCCAGCTCGCAGGGCGGCAGGACGCCGCACGATGACCGCCCTCCCCGCCGGCTTCACGGCGCACGTCGCCAACGTCGGGATCAAGGATGCCACCGACGACTTCACCGTCGTGTCGTGCAGCGCCACCTGCGCCGCCGCCGCAGTCTTCACGCGCAGTTCCTTTGCCGGGCCCAGCGTGCAGGTCAGCCGCCGCCACGTTGCCAGTGGTCGCGCCCGCGCCGTCGTCGTGGTCTCGAAGAACGCCAACGTTGCCACCGGCGACCAGGGACTGCGCGACTCGCAGGACATCACCGCCGCCGTCGCAGCGCGTCTCGGATGCCTGCCGACAGAGGTCCTCATCGCCAGCACCGGCGTCATCGGGCGACTCCTGCCGATGGACCGAATCCGGGCTGGCATCGAGGCACTTCCGAGCCAGCCATCGTCGACGGACGCCTTCGCCGTGGCGCGAGGCATCATGACCACCGACACGGTTGCCAAGTGGGCAGAGTCGCCCATCTCCGGGTCAAGCGCACGGGTCGTCGGTGTTGCGAAAGGCGTCGGCATGATCGAACCCGACATGGCCACGATGATCGCCCTCATCTTCACCGATGCGGCGAGCGGGCCGGCCGAACTCGACGCGATGTTCCGGCGCGGCGTC